>JAIVHP010000076.1 GCA_020201045.1 Flavobacteriales bacterium | reverse complement strand
CGGGCAGTCAGATTATTCCCGGTGAAATCGTTTATGGTCACCCTGGAGAAGCCTATGGGTTAATCAGCGATTTATATGTCCATCCCAACTCCGGTTTGGTGTTTGCCTTTATAACAAACGGATATTCTTCCGGTGGAGGCTACCCTTTTGGCGATTCAACGGAATTCTACGCACCCGAAGAAGACGCATTCGAAGTTATCTACGACTTCTTCTGGGAAGATTGCAACCAACCAACCGGTGTATACGAGCCGGAGCGCATAAATTTCTGTGACAAAATCGCCTACAATTCCGAATCTGAAATTCTCAAACTGCCAGAAGAAAATTTCCCGGTAGAGATTTGCGTGATGGATGTAGGTGGAAAGCGCCTGGACCAGGGGCAGTATTTTCAGCAAGTGATTCAATTAAATACCCCGAAAGGTGTAAGCGTTGTGGAAGTAACAACGGACGATTACCGGTGTGTGTTTCGAACCTTTAACCCCTAATTTTTTCCGGCTTCTTTCGTAAACAACTCCATCAAATCAGGATTGTTTGCAAGGTAAATCACCGTCGCTGCAAAAGTCAAAATAAACACCGAAATAATAACACATCCAAAAATGGCCAGGCCCTTTACCGATCGTTTTATCCAGCCTCCACTCCTATCGTAAGTAGTGTAAGAGTGAACCTGATAAACCAGCGGCAACGATGCAGCATAGATACTCGCCAGTAAAATATTCCCGGTGGCAACAATCAACAGGCTGCCAATCGATACGAGATAGTTAAAGCCCTGAACGTAAAAAGCGTAAACCATATGTTGAATAAAGGTGGCTCCCTTTTTAATATTAAACAGGTATAAAAAAACTCCGAGAAGCAGAACATTCAAAAAGCTAAAGAGCCTGAAATACTCATTAAGCTTTTCGCCGATTGCAGAAGATGCATTTATGTAGGCTGCATCACCATCGGTTTGCGGAAATGCACTTTGCTGCGATTGAATAATCGATTTCATATCGAAACCGGATAGCTGCATTACCAAAATATACACGGTGAGACACACGAAGAAAAAACCGACCGGGCCGATAAACTTTCGGCGGTTTCCAAGAATAAACTGTCTGGCCATAGCTCCCGGATTGCGCAGTGCATGGGTGAGTGTTTTTGGAAAGCGACCATCGAATCCAAGCACCGAATCTTTGAACTCGCGGTAGAGGTATCTAAAATTAAGCTCTCTCTTTGCCGCTGGTTGGCCGCATTCCGGGCAGTATTTAAACTGATGGCTTGCCTTGCAATTAATGCAGAGGGTATTTTGTGAAGCTTCAGATTCCATAAAGCGGTTTCCTTTGCCGGAAAGAAACACAATACCACTTAGAATTCAAAAGGTAAGGATCACACCACCCACTTCCCTACCCTTGTTTTCTCTTCTAAAGCATCGTCGAGAAGATCGAGAAAAGCAGCACGAGAAACAGTCCGCGCACCCATCCGCTCCAGGTGTCGACTGTAAATTTGGCAATCTATCCACTCAAAGCCCTTTCCCTTCAGCCAACTGCAAAAGCGAATCAAAGCGAGCTTAGATGCATTCGGTTTATCGGAAAACATGCTTTCGCCAAAAAACATATTGCCGAGGCTCAATCCGTAAAGGCCACCAATCAAAACCCCTTCATGCCATACTTCGGCGCTGTGGGCTATACCGATATCGTGAAGTCTGGAATACGCATCTATCATGTGCTCCGTAATCCAGGTGCCGTTTTGTCCGTGACGCGGAATTTCGGCGCATTTGGAAATCACATCTTCAAAGCTGGTATCGAGTTTAAACTCGTAATCGCCGGAATTGAGCAAAGGCCGCATGCTTTTTTGAATTTTCACATCGTCAACGTGGAGTAAAATACGCGGATCCGGGCTCCACCATTGAACGGGATCCCCTTCGTTAAACCAGGGAAATATGCCACTTTGATAAGCCAGAATAATCCAATCTTCGCGAAGCTCTCCGCCTATGGCCAGCAAACCGCTCTCATCGGCGTGATCGGCAGGGGGAAAAGCCATATAGTATGGATCGAGTTCGTATACGGGCATGGTGCAAAGATGCAAAGGCTTTCCTTACTATCTTTGCGGGGTGGATGAATTAATTGCCAGACTTTCCGAAGCTTTCACAAGACCCCTGCCGGGCTGGGAAGCCCAGAGCAGAATGATAAATTACCAGCGCCCAAAAGTTCAGGACGTTCGCAAAATTGATCCCGGCGCCCGCAACAGTGCAGTACTCGCCCTACTCTACCCGAAAAACAATGAAATTTACACGGTGCTAATGCTCCGAAACGATTATAAGGGGACGCACAGCGGGCAGGTGAGCTTTCCCGGTGGTAAGCGCGAAGATTGGGATGGTTCGCTGTGGGAAACGGCACTGCGCGAAGCCAGAGAAGAAGTGAGTGTGCAACCCTCTGAAGTCCAAAAAATTGGTGAACTCACCCCCGTTTACATTACTCACCCCCGTTTACATTCCTCCAAGTCGCTTTTTGGTTAGTCCTTTTTTGGCTGTCACAAACAAAACCCCTACGTTTAGGCCTGAGCCGCTGGAAGTTAAGCGAATCATAGAAACACCGGTTTCCGTATTTCTGAACCCCGACAAAAGAAAACGAAAAATGCTTTTTGTATCTGGCGTACAGCACGAGCTAGAAGTAACGTATTACGATGTAGACGGAGAAACCATTTGGGGCGCAACAGCTATGATCTTAAGCGAAATATCTGAAATTCTGAAGGCGGCAGAAATCAATCTTAAATCCTTATAACCTTAAAGAAATGCCTTTTCTCTTGAGAATAATTCCTTTTGTAATACCGCTTCTCTTCGTTTCTAATCTCGGGTATGGTAATAACCCAAATTCTCAAGGCGATACCCTCTCAGAGCATACAGAAATCAAGAAATTAAAGGTAGGTTATAAAATCAGCGAGCCCTTTACCATTCGCGAAGACGACGGCGTATCGGGGCTGAGCGTACAACTGTGGGAAAAGGTAGCCAACGACCTTGGAACGGAATATGAATACGTAGAATACGCCGACTTAAAGGCTTTATTTTCGGGTTTAAACAACGGAGAAATAGACCTAAGCATCAATCCCTTAACCGTAACCAAAGAAAGACTCGAATCGGTTTCTTTCACCCAACCATTTTTTATTACCACCCTCGCTATAGCCGTTCCCAATAAGAGCGAAAATCCAATTTTGGGATTTGCCAGGGCTCTGTTTTCATGGCAGTTCTTTACAGCGGTTGGCCTGCTCTCACTGGTCATTCTTATCTTTGGCTTTATTACCTGGTTTTTTGAACGGAAGCACAATCCCGAAGAATTCCCAAACACGCTGGCAGGGCTCTGGGAAGGTTTTTGGTGGAGCGCCGTAACCATGACCACCGTTGGCTACGGCGATAAATCGCCAAGAACTACCGGTGGTAGAATCGTAGGTTTGGTATGGATGTTTGCCGCGATTATCATCATCAGCGGGTTCACCGCTTCTATTGCATCGTCACTAACGCTCAACGAATTATCGCTGGATATCTCTACTGTAAACGATTTGCGAAAAGCAGATGTGTACACCGTAAAGGGATCATCGGCTGAAGCGTACCTGGCAAATGCCAAAATTTCCTACCGCACCGTAGCGAGCACTTCAGACGGAATCGACTTACTTCGGGAAGGCAAAGCAGATGAATTTGTAGACGACGAATCGCTGATGAGATTCGATCTGGTGAACAGAAATTTAACAGATAAAATTGCCATCGCCCCTTCAAAATTCTTCACGCAGTATTACGCATTCGCCATACCACAGGAAAACGAGCAACTTGTTCATCCTTTAAATCTGTCGCTGATAGAAGCCATTCGCACCCCGGAATGGAAAGCTGCACTTGGCGAATATCAGTTGGAGTAGAAGCTACTGCTTAAACTTATCGATCACCCCCTCTGAAACCCCAACGTTGCTGAACCCGCCATCGTGAAATAGGTTTTGCATGGTTACGTATCGCGTGTAGTCGCTAAACATGGAGAGCACGTAATTGGCGCAGGCATCGGCGTCGGCATTTCCCAACGGACTCATGTCGTTGGCGTAGGCCAAAAATTCATCAAATCCCTTTACACCGCTTCCCGCCGTGGTCATTACCGGCGATTGTGAAATGGTATTGATACGCACTTTCTTTTTTACACCGTAGTGGTATCCAAAACTTCGGGAGATAGACTCGAGTAGCGCCTTGGCATCGGCCATATCGTTGTAGTCTGGAAACACGCGTTGCGCCGCGATATAAGTCAACGCAATTACTGACCCCCAATCGTTGATGGCGTCCTTTTCATAGGCCACCTTCAAAACCCGGTGTAGGCTCATGGCCGAAATATCCATGGTTTTGTGGTAGAAATCGTAGTTTGTTTCCGTGTAGTGTTTTCCCTTTCTCACATTTGGCGACATACCGATGGAGTGCAAAATGAAATCAATTTTGCCTCCAAAATGCTCCATGGTTTTATCGAATAGGTTTTCGATATCCTCCATACTCGTAGCATCGGCGGGAATAACGGGAACATTGCCACAGGCTTCGGCCAACTTATTTATTTCGCCCATGCGCATGGCAATTGGAGCATTGGTAAGCACAAATTCAGCGCCTTCTTCATGGGCGCGCTGTGCTACCTTCCAGGCGATAGACATGTCGTTTAGAGCGCCAAATACAATTCCTTTTTTTCCTTTGAGCAGATTATTAGCCATAGTGTTGAGATTTTGAAGCCACAAATATAGAAATTTAGCAAGCCTAAGCGCTTTTAATTGAGCGCAAGCAAATCGCGCGCATTGTTCATAGCGGCATCAGTGGTTTTAGCACCGCTTAGCATTTGGGCAATTTCTACCACACGCTCGTCTTCTGTAAGCCGCGAAATATTGGTTTTGGTGTTTCCGTTCTTTACCGTTTTGTACACTTTAAAGTGGGTTTCGCCTTTAGATGCAATTTGCGGGAGATGGGTAATACACAGCACTTGTTTTTCCGTGGCCATTTTCTGTATAATTCCACCCATGGCGTTTGCCACTTCACCAGAAACTCCCGAATCAATTTCGTCGAAAACGATGCTGCTCGTCACAGCCGAGGCCGATAGCTTCTTAATGGAGAGCATAAGCCGGGAGAGCTCACCGCCCGATGCCACTTTTTTCAACTCCTGGGGAGGTCTGCCCGGATTTGCAGAAAACTTCATCTCAATTAGGTCTAAGCCGTGTAAGCCGGGAGCACTCGATGGTGAAAGCAGCACTTCAAACTGAGCTTTTTCCATATTAAGCGAACGGAGTACCTTTTCAATTTCGCGCTTAAATTTGCCCGTATGGGCTGCCCTTCTCTCGGAGAGCTCCTTTCCCCTTTCTTCCACGCGCTTTGCCAATGCAGAAAGTTCCTTTTCGAGGGATTCTATTTCGGCGTCCTGTCCATCAATTTTTTGGAACTTTCCGCTCAGCTCCTTCTTTTTTTCCACAAGGCCCGCCACATCCGATACGCCGTGTTTCTGTTGGAGCCTAAAGAGCGAAGAGCGCAGGTTATCCAGCTTTTCCATTCGCACGGGATCTATTTCTACCGAGCTCGCAGCCCCTTCCAGTTCCTGCCTTATATCGTCGAGCTCAATCAAACTGCTCTTTATGCGTCTGGCAATCTCAGCAAAGGCATTCGAATACGAAGCAATTCGGTCTAATTGATCGCGTGTAGATTTTAATTCCGAAACTACCGCCTGATCTCCTTCACTCAGGTGATGCAAGGCCGCCTGTAAACGCTCGGAAATTTCTTCGGCATTGGAAAGGGTATTGAACTCTTCTTCCAACTCCAATTCATTTATCGCTTCAATTTGGATTTCTTCAAATTCACGCAATTGAAATTTGATGAAATCAGCTTCATTTAGGTTTTTAGCCTGGGCTGCCTTCAACTCTTCCAATTGGCGCTTTACCTTGTTGTATTTCCGGTAGGGTTCACGATATGCATTAAGCAGGTCGCCGCACTTCGCGAAATGATCGAAAACGCGTATCTGAAATTCGGGGTCGTTTATCTGAAGCGTTTGATGCTGAGAGTGAATATCGACCAGCTTTAAGCCGATTTCTTTCAACACATTAAGCTTAACCGGTGTATCGTTTACAAATGCCCTGCTTTTGCCAGATTCAAGCACTTCGCGCCTTACAATGGTTGGATTTTCGTAATCGAGATCGAATTCTTCAAACAGGTATTTAAGCGCTTTTCCCGGAAGGTGAAACTTTCCCTCTACCACGCATTTACCGCTATCTCTTTTTACCACCTGAATTAATCCCAGTGCGCCGAGCAAAATCGACTTTCCGCTTCCCGTTTCACCGGTGAGAATATTCAGGCCTTTGGTAAAGTCGATGTCCAAAGAGTCTATCAGGGCGTAATTTTGGATATGCAGGTGTTGAAGCATACTGCAAAGATTGCAAAAGCCGATTAATAAACGAACAGAAAAAAGGGCTTACTTCCCTTTCTGCATCTTGTCGTATTTCCCCTGGTTTCCCGGATCTACTTTTACAAGCGTTTCGTAGATGGTATTTCGCTCTGGGGGTGGAGCTTCGGTAAAAATATTCACAATCTCGTTGCTCTTTGCCAGAAAAAACTGTTGGGTATTGTACGCCAGGGGCTTCACCCGGTGTATCTGATTGAACTTTTGAAGGCTGGTGAGAATTTGCTGACGCGCTTGCTGTGTTTTTTCACTCATATTATCCATTCCGAGACGGTGGTACTCGTACAGACATTCGCGCATGGGCTCAAAGGTTTTGTGTAAGATGTCTTCCACAAGCCAATACCGGTTTTTATCGCCTTCAAAAGCCTTCCACCCCGATGCCGACGAAACCTGAGCTCCCTGAACAATTCGCTGCGCCTGCTGGAAATAAGGCGTACCGCCTTCCGGCGAAAAAGTATCGTAATCGTATCCGATAACCATGTAAGCATAAAAGGCCAGAATGGCTACCATGTTGTTTCTAAATTGATCGGCGTTGTAGACGTATTGTGTTCCCTGAGCGTATTCAAATTGAACGTCGGTGTCTAAAACACTCATAACCGGACTCTCATAATCGGTTTTATATACCGGCCGGGTAGAAATAATCTGAAGCTCAGCACTAAAATCATTTGAGCTTGCAGTGGCTTGGGTAATGGTTAGAATAATACTACACCGGATGCGCTCTTCGATACTAAATTTATCGGTAGTCCATTTTTGATTGTTCATGAACTCAAAGATGTCTTCTTCCATCTGTTCAAAAATGGCAGGATTCACACCTTGAATTCGGGGTGTTATAACTTCTACGGTGCAATTGAGTTCCTGAGCGTAAGTTGTGATGCTGACCAAAAGACCCAATACCGCTGTTTTAATTTTTTTCATTTGATAAACTCCCGCATTATGAAATTCAGTATATCTCTCGCTATTTCATTCTTTGGTTTCAACTCTTCTTCCTGTGTTTTATTGCGCGTAACCAGAGTTACTTTATTCTTGTCCCCTCCAAATCCCGCTCCCTGATCTCTAAGCGAATTGAGAACGATTAAATCACAGTTTTTTCGCTCCAGCTTGCCTTTGGCATTCTCGAGTTCGTTTTCGGTCTCAAGCGCAAAACCGACAATGATTTGACCCTTTTTCTTTTTCGCACCCAGGGTTTGCAAAATATCGACAGTTTTTTCCATTTCAATCTGCATGCCTTTATCAGACTTCTTTATTTTCTGATCGGCTACTGTCGCCGGTCGGTAATCGGCAACAGCCGCAGAGAAAACGGCAATATCCATATCCTCAAAAACGCTGTTGGTCGCATCGTACATTTCAGCCGCAGTTTCAACATTAATGAGTCTGAGTCCACCGGGAGCAGTTAGCGATACGGGACCCGAAACCAGGCTAACATCAGCTCCGAGTTGAGCTGCTGCCTCCGCGATGGCATACCCCATCTTTCCACTACTTCGGTTTCCGATAAACCGCACCGGGTCAATCGGCTCGCGTGTAGGGCCTGCAGTTACCAACACTTTTTTGCCGCGAAGCGGTGCCTTTGAAGCAAAGAAATTCTCCATCGCCAAAATGATATCTTCCGGCTCGGCCATTCTGCCCGTGCCTTCCAGCCCGCTGGCGAGCTCACCGGCAGCCGATGGAATATGAACAAAACCTCTTGACTCCAGGGTTTTAATATTGGCCTGATTCGAAGCGCTGGCATGCATATCCAGATCCATGGCGGGGGCAAAAAAAACCGGACATTTTGAGCCATATTCGCCAGCGTATTGGCCGATGTGGGCGCAATAAGCATGGCATCGGCCCAGATTCCGAGTTGCACGTGGTTATTCCATTCACCGGTATCATCGTCTTTTATCAAAGCATCTAATACCGGACGCTTGCTGAGGGTACTAAGGGTAACGGGGGTTACAAATTGCCTGGCCGATGGGGTGAGAAGCACTTGTACTTCTGCACCGGCCTTAACGAGTTCTCTAATGATAAATGCCGATTTATAAGCGGCAATACTCCCCGTTACTCCAAGCAGAATACGCTTCGATTGCAGGAAGCCCATAGGCGATTATGCGTTGTCTTCAGAATTTTCGGGAACTACTTTGCGGAAATAGATGTTTCCTTCTAGCATTTCCTGCACCGCAATGGAGTGTGGTTTTGGGAGTCGCTCGTAGAAACGCGAAATCTCAATTTGTTCTCTGTTTTCAAAAACTTCTTCGAGATTGTCTTGGGTCGTTGCAAATTCCTGAAGTTTAGCACTGAGCTCTTCCTTCATTTCTACACTAATTTGACCCGCTCTTTTACTCATGGCAACAATAGACTCATAGATGTTTCCAGTTTCTTTCTCCAGGCTGTAAACATCTCTTGTTACTGTGGTACGCGCTGCGTTTGTATTCTTAAAATTCATGAGTGATGTGTGATTAAAATTTCATTTTGTCTAATTCCCTAATCGCATTAGAGTAATAGTCTTCGGCTTCTTTAATAAATTCGCTGTTGCCAAAATCGTCGACAAAGTTATGGTAATTTTCTATAGTATTATTCAAACGCTCTTCCTTTTTAGATTCTACGCTATTGATAGCCAAAAGGTAAGAACTCTTAACAATCAAAAACTCAATCTCTTCGCGGTGCGGGCTCTCCGGAAAGTCGCGCATTAAATTTTTGAGCGCTACCGTTGCACTCTTGTAATCTTCTGTGAGGTAATAGAGTTTGGCGTTATCAAAAGCCTTCTTTTCGAGCTTGGCCCGAAGTTCGGCAATCATGGTATTGGTACTGTCTTTTAAATCTGTTTGAGGGTATCGATTTAAAAAGAGCTGAAATTCGTCTATCGCCTTTTCAGTTTCGCTCTGATCCAGGCTACTCTTTGGCGAATTCAAGTAACTGCAATAAGCGCTTCTATAATACGCTACTTCAGAGCGCTGACTCGACGGGTAGGTTTTTACAAAATTCTTGTAATAGTAGTTGGCGAAGTAATAATCGCGAAGCTTAAAATGGCAGTTAGCAATGTAGAAGTGAACATTCTCACTCTCCGGACCGCCTCGCATTATGGTTCCCAACTCGTCGAAAAGAGAAAGCGCCTTTTCGTACTCTTCCTCTTCGTAATAAACCTTAGCCGCTTCGTACTTCTTCTGTACGTCAGGATTTTTAAGTATCTTGTTGTACTCTGAACAAGATGTGAAAATCAGAATTGACAAAAGTAAATATAGTAATCTCAAATCCTTTAAAATATCGCGCAAAGATAGAATGAAATATGCGTTGTAAAAAGCCTTTAACGGCACTTAACAACGAATGATTGTTTGCAGTTATTTTTAAGGTGTTTTGGTCATCGTTTCAATATGCAGTACTTTCGCGTATTGGACAAAGCCTAAAATACAAGGTATGCAAGATATTTTTGATAAAATTAAGAACAATCGCGGACCCCTCGGCAAGCATGCCAAAGAGTCGCACGGCTATTTTACATTTCCCAAATTAGAAGGAGATATAGATCGCAAAATGACTTTTAGGGGCAAAGAAGTTTTGGTGTGGAGTGTAAACAACTACCTGGGTCTTGCAAACCACCCCGAAGTGAGAAAGGCCGATGCGGAAGGCGCAGCCAAATGGGGTTTGGGTTACCCGATGGGTGCCCGAATGATGTCTGGCCAAACCAGTTTGCACGAAAAACTCGAAGAAGAACTGGCCGATTTCATGCAGAAAGACGACGCCTTTTTGCTCAATTACGGCTATCAGGGCTGTCAAAGTGCAATCGAAGCACTTGTTGATCGCAACGATGTTATCGTTTACGATTCCGAATCGCACGCTTGCATGGTAGATGGGGTGAGACTCCACCAAGGCAAACGCTTTGTGTACAAGCACAACGACATGGAGAGCTTTAAAAAGCAGCTCGATCGCGCGAAAAACTGGACCGCAAATACCGGTGGTGGAATCCTTGTAGTAACCGAAGGAGTATTCGGTATGGCAGGAGATCAAGGCAAGCTCAAAGAGATTGTAACGTACAAAGATGCCTACAAATTCAGGCTTTTTGTAGACGATGCCCACGGCTTTGGAACGGTTGGAGAAAACGGACGTGGCGCAGGCGACGAGCAAGGCGTTCAAGCCGAAATAGATGTTTACTTCGGCACTTTTGCCAAGGCAATGGCCACTATTGGAGCCTTCGTGGCCGGAAATGAACAGGTTATTGAGTTTTTGCGCTATAACATGCGCTCTCAAACTTTTGCCAAATCACTCCCCATGCCCATTGTATACGGCTCACTGAAGAGATTGGAAATGCTGCGCAACGAACCCGGGCACAAAGAAAAGCTGTGGGCTATCGCAACCGCATTACAGACTGGCCTTAAAGCCGCAGGGTTTAACCTCGGCCTTACCAACTCGGCCGTCACCCCCGTATTCTTGCAGGGTACCCTGGGAGAAGCTACAAATATCACCATGGATCTTCGCGAAAACTTCGGAATATTCTGTTCTATTGTGGTTTATCCTGTAGTTCCTAAAGATGTAATTATGTTGCGTTTAATCCCTACAGCAAATCACCAACTCGAAGACGTGGAGTACACCATCGAAACGTTTAAAAAGATAAAAGTGAAACTCGAAGCTGGCGAATACGAAGCCGCAGAGATTGTAGACTGGAGATAAACTGCTCCACCTAAAACCAATCAAAGGCTCCAAATTATTTTGGAGCCTTTTTTGTTGCCTTCCTTTTTAAAATAAAGTCTTTGAATTCGGTTATCTTTAAAATATGAGAAGGCTGCTTTTATTGATGGGAATTTTACTCTTCCCCTTCTACGCAATCCCGCAAACCATTTCGGGAACGGTGTATTCTGGAGCGTACTTAAAGCCGCTGTATAAAATCTCGGTTCGCTCGGGTATTCGCTCTACCAAAACCGACGTAAATGGCAGCTTTACGCTGGAGCTAACCAAAGACGAACCACTTATCATTTCTGATAACAAACACCACACGCAAGAAATAGACTACAATCGCCTCGTTGAATTACCGGCTTACGAATTCTACCTTACCCCTACTGCTTCTTCTTACTCACAGTTGCTGCAGGGCAATGGCGCCGAAGTCATTCACAATCCCAGCTTTGAAAACATCTTTGACTTTGCCTTTCTCACCGATACCCTGATTATCCTTTCGTATATGAAGTCGGAATCTCAAAAAGGAAAACAACAAGATGCATACACCAATTGCGCCATGACAGCCATGCGATATGGTGAAGTCTTCGAGCGACAGATACTACCCGATTTCATCAATCAGCTCCACGTTGACCCATTCGGACATTTGTATTTAGAAGGGAGTGAAACCTGCCATTTAGTTAAACGAAGCGCCGATAAACTCCAAATAAAAACAGTGGATTCCGATGAGTTTTACTCTCAAATTCTGCCCATGTACGCCGAAGAGGGGAATTTTATATTTTACCAATATCCATATCAGTACATACCCCAGATTTCGCACCGAATCTTTTCGCGAAAAGCCCGGGAGAGCTACCCCATTCGCTTTATAAGAAATGAAGGGTATTTTGAAAAGGTGAACGACGACTTTGATATGCTGTCGCCGCGAGAGAAAAGCATGGCCAGAGAATACGAAATGGAAACCGGCATAAATTACCGGTTATTTTCAACGTTTATTCGCAGCTTCTACCTTCTTCGCGATGTGCGCCACCCCTACGCTCCGGGTTTCCAGCAAAACGAAAGCGTTTTTATTTTCGACCACATGAACAATTGGCTGTTCGAGCACGATCTGAAAGGCAACCCCACCGATTCGGTGAGCATTTACCACAATTCGCTAAATCGCGAAGAACTCGTGCAGGTTTTACAAGACCCACATAATGAAAAGCTGTATGTCCATCACGAAAAATCGGGAGTTCAATACATCAGAAAGCTGGATGCCGAAACGGGTGGAAGTGGCCGGCCTTTCAAAATCTATCATCCCTTTGCCGAAAAGGTGAAGGTGTACGAAGGATATGTATACTATCTGCATAGAGATCCAAAAAACAAAGACTTAAGGCATCTGCTCAGGGAGAAGCTTCCCTTTTGAGAAATCCCTTCAATAAAATCTTCACATAGTGTTTTATCCAACTGTCACATTTGCAGCAAAAAAGATAATAAACACGAAAATTCCTATCTATCAATCCGAAAAGTGAAATATTTTCAGAATTTCAATCGAAAAATAAAAACGTATGGCGCAGAGCGTTTTAATCTTTAATATTGCGGAATGAAGCGAACGGTAATAAAAGGAACGGGAAGTTATGTTCCGGATATCATTCAAAAAAATGAGCACTTCCACGAAAGTGAGTTTTACACTTTAGAGAAGGAACACATAAACACCCCCGGTGAGCAAATTGCTCAAAAATTTGAAACCATTACGGGAATTCAGGAGCGGCGATACGCATCGGATGAACAGCAAGCTTCGCACATCGGCTATCTCGCTGCCAAAGTGGCGATAGAAGATTCCGGGATAGATCCCGAAGAAATTGATCAGATTATATGCGCCACCAATTTTGGCGATATAAAAAAGGGCACCATCCAAAGCGATTACCTTCCGGCGGTTGCTTCCCGAATTAAGCACAGCCTAGGAATTAAAAACCCATACTGCGTGGCCTACGACATCATCTTTGGTTGCCCGGGATGGGTGCAGGGTGCCATTCAATCCGACTCCTTTTTGCGGTGCGGGATGGCCAAAAACACGCTAGTAATTGGCACGGAAACCCTTTCGCGCGTTCTGGACATAAACGACCGCGACAGCATGATTTTCTCCGACGGAGCCGGTGCCACAGTTTTGTCTTATGAAGATACCGGCCGAGATTGCGGCATATTGAGCACAGCGGCAATGAGCCACACGGTAGATGAAGCCTTTTATCTCTTTCTAGGCGAGTCTAATAAGCCCGGCGCCGATCCCAATGTGCGCTACATAAAAATGTTGGGGCGAAAAGTTTACGAATACGCACTTACCCATGTGCCCACTGCCATTAAAGAGTGTCTTGATCGGGCAAATTTGGGAATAGACGATGTGAAAAAGATCTTTATTCACCAGGCAAACGAGAAGCTAGACGAAGGTGTGGTGAAGCGGCTGTACCGGCTTTACGGCAAGCGCGAAATTCCGGAGCACATTATGCCGATGAGCGTGCAGGAATACGGCAACAGCTCCGTTGCTACGGTTCCAACGCTATTCGATCACGTGAGAAAGGGCATTAAGGAACACCACGAAATAAATGATGGAGACATCGTGATTTTCGCATCGGTAGGCGCTGGAATGAACATCAACGCCATCTGTTACCGCATTTAAGGTTTTCCTTTTCCAAGGCGGTCTTTCACAAATTCTACGCGCGTTTTTCCGTGTGGAACTGGTTTCCCTTCTGCACCGAGATTCACCATAATGATTTTGTCGATGCTCAAAATATCTTCGCGGGTGAGCTTGTTGCGCACTTCACACCGCAGGGTTATGGACGTGCTGCCAAAGTGAACAACTTCAATTCCCATTTCAATAATATCACCCTGAACGGGAGCATTGATAAAATTTATTTCGGAAATAAACTTGGTAACTACGTGCCGGTTCTCGAGTTGTACAATGGTATAAAGTGCAGCTTCTTCGTCTATCCACTCCAATAATCGCCCGCCGAAAAGCGTTCCGTTCGGATTTAAATCTTCGGGTTTTACCCATTTTCTGGTGTGGAAATTCATAGTTTTAAAATTTCTACAAAGCTAGTGAAACCGAATTATACAAGAAGGTGAAATTGAAAACAGCCACAGAGTCATACCGACTCTGCTGCCCGGGCTTTCTTCGCGTCTTTTTCAATCATTCCGGTGGCAATTTTAGCCGAATGCAGGCAAAGCGGAATACCCGCTCCGGGGTGAACAC
>JAIVHP010000075.1 GCA_020201045.1 Flavobacteriales bacterium | reverse complement strand
CCAAACAAAGCAGGTTGGATAAAATAAAAAGTGAGCTGAATGCGATGAAGCCCGAGCTCAAAGAAAAGTACAATACGCTGTTAAAAAGTAAAGACGCTACGGGAAGTGTGGGAGAAATGGAAAAAGCCCGCGCCTTTAAAGCGAGAACAGAAAGAACAGAAAATTTGGAGAAGGAGATTAAACCGGTGGATAAAGACATCTCCAAACTCGAAAAAGACATAACGTCGGAGAAGGAGGATGTAAGTGAGCTGGAAAAGGAAAAAGCAGCTTTGATTCCATCGATAGAAAATCTTCAAGCCGAGCACGATGAATTGGAGAAAACCATTGAGAACATGGATTCCAAAACGCTCGAGAAAGAGTTGAAGAATTACGAAAAGGACATTTCAAAAGCGAAATCAACATCGGAAAAACTCAGCGCAGAATTGCAGGAAAAAGAAGCGGAAATAAAAGCCCTACACGACAAGCTGGAAGCGAAGAAATCTGAGCTTCGCGAACTGGAATCGAATCTGAATAAGCTCTAAATTAGGTCATAAAAAAATCCCCTTGGGGATTTATATATTTTGGTTGATGTTTTCCAGAAAAAAGCAAAACACCATCATCAGTCGAGAGGCATTGACCTTGTAGATGATGCTTGCCTGAGTGCAAAGGTAATGAGCTTTCGATTTACCCCAAGAAAAAATGCGTTTTTTCTTTGTGGCTCCATCGTATTAAAAGGTTCTGAAAACATTCAAAGTACTTATTCACTAAACTTTTTATCAAGGCCAGTCGGTTTTTTCAGATAGGTCTGTAGAACAATTCGCAGATAAAGCTGACAGATCAACCCGCATGGCTGAAGGGATAAGATGGGGGACTTTATGGACAGACACTAAATAATAGCTGTGACATAGCCTTCAATAAATTCGCGAATGCAGCCCTGCCCTCCCTTGTGGTGGAGAACTACTGATGCCGTTTTTCGAACGGTTGGCACAGCATCTGCCGGACAGGCGCCTATTCCCACCTTTCGGAGAATACCCAAATCGTTTACATCGTCGCCGATGTAGGCGACATTCTCAAATCCAAAACCCATTTGGTATAACCAGGATTCCAGCACTTCAAGTTTCGGTTTCTTACCGACATATACATTCTGTATACCGAGTATTTTTGCCCTTATTTCAACAACTTCGCTGCGCGATGCAGCGCTGATTATACCAAACTGAACACCTTTCTTAATGGCTTGTGTAATGGCCATTCCATCCTTCACGTTAAACTTTTTGAGCTCTTCGCCCGCCGAACTGTAAAAAAGTCCGCCATCGGTAAAAACACCGTCGACGTCCAGAACTATCAATTTAATATCAGTCGATTTCAGAATGTCTTCCCGCGCCTTTAAATCAACTGTATTTAGCGTTTCAAAAGGAACGTCGAGCTGGTTTACAACATCCCAAAGAGCTTCGGGATCAAGGCCCAAAAAATCGTTAGCCAAAAGAGGAGTTGCTCCCCTTTTGGCTAACAGGTAATTTATATTTTCGAATAGCATTACTTCTCTTCGGTAACGATATCGATCAACTCAATTTTAAAGATAAGGACTTCGTTTGGACCTATGTTAGGTGGACTACCGCGTTCGCCGTAAGCAAGTGATGGTGGTATGGTAGCAATCCATGTGCTTCCAACCGGCATGAGCTGTAGAATTTCTGTCCAACCGGGAATAACGCGATTGAGGGGAAATTCAGCAGGCTCTCCTCGCTCGTAGCTGCTATCGAAAACTTCTCCGTCAGTGGTTCGCCCTTCGTAGTGAACCCTAACTTTATCCTCTGCAGATGGGGTCGGACCTTCACCTTCCGCTTCTACTTCGTATAGAATTCCACTCTCAGTAGACTCTAGATTGCCTTCAGCTCTTTTCTCATCCATGTAAGATTCGGCCTTTCCCATAGTTTCAGCTGCGGCTTGTTGCTGTTGCTTTTGAGCGTAGTTCTGAACCAGCATATTTCCCTCTTCAAAGGGAATTTTAAATACAGAGTCGCTATCCAAGCCATCTTTTAAGCCGTCCATCACCAAATCCAAGTCAACGCCTTCGATATTTGCCTGGCGCATATTCTTTCCAAGACTAGTACCTAGCACGTAAGAAATAGAATCCATTTCGTTTTTAATTTCGGGAGCTTTCCCGCTATCTTTACCGCCTTTTTGAGCGCAAGCTCCTGAAGCCAGCAGCGAAAATAAACCGGCATAGATTAAGATATTCTTCATTTTAATTTTCATTTTTCATTTAATTATGATTGTTGATTTCGGGTAAAAACCCATTTATTATTTCCAGTATCGGAGAGTTTTTTATTAAATGCGTAACCTTCCTCTCCAAAAGATTTCAATTCATCGGGCTTGGTGACCTTGTTTTTTATCGCAAAAGCCGCCATCATTCCACGCGCTTTTTTTGCAAAGAAACTAATCATTTTGGATTCTCCACCCCGTTCTTCGCGAAATTCAGGAGCGATAACCGGAACTTTCACACTCTTTAAGTCTACCGCCCTGGCGTATTCCTGCGATGCGAGGTTTAGAACAAAACCGGCTTGCTTGGCTTCAACTTCTCGTTTAATAAATTTAGTGAGCTGCGGTTTCCAGTAGATGTAAAGGTTTTTCTTTTTGGGTGTGACGGCCCAATCGGTTCCCATTTCCAGCCGGTAAGGCTGCATGAGATCAAGGGGGCGAAGTACTCCGTAAAGCCCGGAAAGAATGCGCAGGTGACTTTGCGCGAAATTGATATCATCGGCACTGAGTTCTTCCGCTTTTAGACCCTGATACACGTCTCCCCGAAAAGCGAAAAGCGCTTGTTTCGCATTATCTAAGTCAAATGGAAATGACATAGATTGATACCGCTCAAAATTGAGCTGCGCCAATTCTGAACTGATATCCATCAGATTTTTAAGCTTTCTGGCCGAAAATTTCTTGAGCTTTCCAGCCAGATAGGCGGCTTCGTCTTTGTAAACCAAGGCGCTATTGTGTGAAGTGGGCACTTCGCTCTCGAAATCCAGGGTTTTCGCGGGGGATAAAAGGATGATCATACCAAAATTTTGTGCATCAATCAAAACAACAAATTTAACATCCCATAGCGGCAGAGCCAATTTTGCACCGAGAATTATTCTACCTTGGTCAAAAATTTAAAAATTAGTGAAGTTTTCATCATTAGGATTGAATGATAAGCTCCTGGAAGGGCTTGATTCAATGGGATTCGAAAAGGCGACACCGATTCAGGAAGACGCCATCCCCATCATATTAAAAAAGAAAGATTTAATTGCCTGTGCGCAGACCGGAACGGGTAAAACGGCCGCCTTTCTCCTTCCCATCATCCACGAGTTGATGGAAAACCCCACTTTCAAATAGATCAGGCGCTTGAAGGACTGTCGTATTTTACCGATATCAGCTCCTTTTCGCTCTACGGCGGAGGAGACGGAGCAAATTTCGATCAGCAAAAGAAAGTGCTGAGCACTGGTACCGATTTCGTTGTTGCAACTCCGGGGAAACTCATTTCCCACCTGAACATGGGCTACGTAAAATTAGACCACCTGAGCCATCTCATCCTCGACGAAGCAGACCGCATGCTCGATATGGGGTTCTTTGAAGACTTGATGCGCATCGTTTCTTTTATCCCCGAAAAGCGTCAAACGCTCATGTTCTCGGCTACCATGCCGGCAAAAATCAGAACCCTTGCCAAGGAAATCTTAAAAGAACCCGAAGAAATTACGCTGTCGCTGTCTAAACCAGCTGCCGGAGTGCTGCAGGCGGCTTACCTCGTTCACGATAAGGACAAAATTGCGCTAATCACCAAGCTTCTCGATAAGGACGACCTGAGCGGAGTAATCGTCTTCTCGCGCACCAAGCGAAATGTAAAGGAGATTGCCCATAAACTCAAAAAAACCAGACACGAGGTAGATGAAATACACTCCGACCTGGACCAATCGCAGCGAGAAGAAGTGATGCGAAAGTTTAAAAACAGGAAGCTTCAGGTGCTCATTGCCACAGATATCGTTTCGCGCGGGATAGATATTAAGGAATTGCAACTGGTTGTAAACTTTGATGTTCCCGACGAAGCGGAAGATTATGTGCACCGCGTAGGACGAACGGCTCGCGCAGATAATACCGGGATGGCAATCACCTTTATCAACCCCGACCAACAGGGTAAATTTGCCCGTATTGAAGAATTAATTGAAACCATCATTATTAAACAACCCGTTCCACCCGAAATTGGAGAGAGTTTTGAATACAATCCCAGACACCGCGGCGGTGGCAACCGGCGAGGTGGAAATCGCAACTTTAAAAAGGGAAGAAAAAAGGGAAATTTCTCTAAAAAACGAAGGGAATAAGCATTTTTACTTCCCGCCGGTACTGCGAATACGCATCTCCAAAACGACCGATCAACTTTCGTTCTTCAAGGCTTGCGCCAATGTAAATATAGGCGAAGGTAATAAGAGCTAAAACGATGTTTTTTAATTGGGGCGAAACGAGAAATACGCCCAAAACAATGAGCAGGGCTCCGAAATAAAGTGGATGGCGAACGTAGGCATTCAAACCTGTTCGTATGAGTTTTTCTTCGGATTGGCTGTCTTGATTCCTATACCAAAACCTGGTTTTGTAAGACTTCAAAGCCACAACCGTAGCAAGGGCTCCAGCAGCGATAAGCCCCACTCCCACTATCGATATGGCTATGGATGGCGAAAATAGCTCCGGAGTTTGAACCAGTAAATGGAGCCAGGCGAGAAGAAAAAAATTAATCGCGGCAAAAAGCGAGTACAGCAGGCGGTAGTAGCCGTAAATCGTCCGCAATTTATGACGGATAAATTCCTTTACCCTTTCGCTTGCAAAATAGGAATGTAAAGCGTAATATACAGTCCAAAGAATACCGAGATACACAGTCTCCAACAAATATTTTTTTAAAACAGCTAATTTACATTTATGATATCTAGATATTGCGCTTTTCTTCTCCTTTCTTCCCTTATGATATCAGGTGCGGCGTTTGCGCAAATTTCCGATAACCTCAACCAGCTATCGGAGTGGATGACGGGAGATTTTGACTCTTCAGAACAAGCGAAGAACGATACTGCTTATGCGGATATTTCGCTAAAAATGACACGGATATGGTCGGATAAATCCAACGGAATTTGGCTTTATGTAGAACAGGCAGCATCCAAATCGCTTGATGAACCTTACCGTCAACGTGTGTATTTTCTTTCCGATGTTAACGAAAACGAAATCAGTAGTGATGTATACGAGTTCAAGGATCCAGCTCCTTTTGTGGGTGCGTGGAACGACCCTTCAAAATTTTCAGACATCACCCCTTTCGATTTAACATACAAAGATGGCTGTACGGTGTTTTTGTTCTACGATGGGTTTCAATTTAGCGGAAGCACCAACGAGTCTTCTTGCAAGAGCACTTTAAGAGGTGCTGCTTACACTACTTCTGAAGTCATTATTCTTCCCAATACAATAAAAAGCTGGGATCGCGGATTCAACGAAGAAGGAGAACAGGTATGGGGAGCGGAAGCCGGACATTATATTTTTAAGAAATAGGCACGATTATTGAAAATATGTTAATTGCATGTATACGAAGCAACAAGACCGATACGAAAACGTTTAATAAATAAAGAAAAAGACTATGGCACGATCAAGAACAAAGAAGAGCAAAGTTAAAGAGCTCAAGCCCAAGATAAAAGTTAGGTTAGATAACAAAACCGTTATCACCATACGAGATATGACTAAATTGGAATTCTGGAAAGAGAAATTTCCGAATGCAGTTGTTATACAATAATCAAAGCCCGGTTTATCCGGGCTTTTTTATTGGGTTAAAATCCCTTCTATTTCTTCAAAATACAACCGCCTGAATTTGCCGGTGGCAAACCATACCACCTCAGATTCGGCATTGAGCAATAAAAAGAAAGGTTCCTTCTTACTGTCAATCCCCAAATCGTAGAAAGGTTCGCGGGCGCCAGAGTAGATATAAAGGTAGTTGTATACCAAAGACTCGTTGTTTTCCTGCAGCTTCTTCACCACTTTGTTTTTCGCCACCTTCGATGCACCCGTAAAAATGGGCATAAACGCGATATCCACATCATACATGTCGTCCATGAGCCCTGTTTTGGCAACGAACTTATTGTAAACTGGGGTCTGCCACGTTCGGAGTTCTTCTTCAGCCTTTTTACTCATGCCTATGCCTACAAGAGCAAATCCCCCGGAAACGTGTCCGGGAAAACGCACCGTAGAGCCGTCTAATTTTTCGGTTTCAATACCTGGAAAAGTGTTGCCCTTTTGGCCCAGGCACAAGGCCACGCCAGCCATTATGGCTAAAGATGTAAGAATAAGTTTCACGAGATAGCTAACGGCTAAATTGGAGTCTTATTCTTCGCGCTTAATTTTTTCGATCACCACATCTTCGGCAGGCCAATCGGGCATCCCATTCTTCATCCCGGTAGGTGTTTGCCTAATTTCGTTTAACACGTCCATACCAGAAGTAACCCGACCAAAAACGGCATAACCCGGATTCCCTCCTGAGTAGTCCAGGAATTTATTGTCCTTAACGTTTATAAAAAACTGCGCTGTGGCGGAATTGGGTGCATTTGTCCGCGCCATCGCAACAGTTCCCGTTGTGTTTGATAGTCCGTTTTGACTCTCCAGGATAATGGGATCTTCTGTTTCTTTCTTCTCGCCATCGGCAGTAAATCCCCCACCCTGAATCATAAAGTCGCTTATAACCCGGTGAAAAACAGTTCCGTCGTAAAAACCCTTATCGACGTATTGCAAAAAATTGCGGACTGTTTCCGGCGCCCTGTTCGGGTCTAATTCAAGGGTAATACTCCCCTTATTGGTAACTATTTCAACGTATTCCATCGGTATGCTTTCTTTTTCTTGAGTTTGCGTGGGAGCTTCTCCCCCGTTTTGTATTTCTTGCTCTACGCTATCTCCACGGTTTGATTCCGTGCTTTGCGAAGTTTCGTTCCCGCAGCCGCATAAGAGTGCGGAAAATGCGGTGACAAATAAAAGGTTTTTCATGTTTATAAGTACTCGTTTGCAATATTAGCTAATTCAGACCGCTCACCCTTTTCCAAAATAACGTGGGCTGCAATGGGGTGGTCTTTTACCCGATCGATAAGGTATGAAAGCCCATTACTCTGCGAGTCAAGGTAAGGTGTGTCTATTTGATGAATATCTCCGGTTAGTACAATCTTGGTATCGTCGCCGGCTCTCGAAATTATTGTTTTTACTTCGTGGGGAGTTAAATTTTGGGCTTCGTCTATGATAAAAAAGATTTTTACCAGGCTTCTTCCGCGGATGTAAGCAAGCGGCGAAATGGCAATTTTTTCGGTTTCCACCATGGTCTCTATCCGCTTGTGGTTTTTATCCGTCACTTTATACTGCTCTTTTATATAGCTCAAATTGTCCCACAGCGATTGCATATACGGATCGAGCTTTGACTTTATATCACCCGGCAGGTATCCCAGATCTCTGTTGCTCAGCGGAATTACGGGACGCGATACAAATATTTGGCGGTAGTTTGTACGCTGCTCAATAGCAGCGGCAATCGCCAGAAGGGTTTTTCCGGTTCCGGCCATCCCCTGCATGGTTACGAGTTTTATCTCCGGGTTGAGCAAAGCGTTGAGCGCAAAATTCTGCTCGTCGTTCAGTGCTCTGATTCCGAAAGCTTCCTGCGTATTTACGCGCTCCAGAAGGTGGTCGTTTTTGTTGTACCGGGCCAGCACCTTTTTCTTTCTGTGGTTTAAGGTAAAGTACTGATTGGCGTCAATGTGCTCTTTCTTGAGCAAATCTGGATTGCCGATACCTTTTTGGAACAATTCGTCAAGCAGCGCTTCGCTTGCTTTGGTTTTAATCTGCTTTCTATCGCTGATAAGTTCCAGATCCTTCACCTTGCCGGTTTCATAATCTTCGGCTTCAATATTCAGCGCTTTGGCTTTTAGCCGAAGGCAAATATCTTTTGAAACCAAAATCACCCTTTTGTCGCGGTGATCTTCTTGCAGCTGAATAGCACAATTCAGAATTTTATTATCGTATTTGCTCTCCCCAAAAACGCGTTCGGAGTTGAGCCCGGATTTTTGAGAGTGTAAAACCACTTTAAAATTGCCCGAATTCTTTCCATTTAGTGGAACCCAGTCGTTGATGAGTTTTTCTTTAGAAACTTCATCTACAAATCGAATAAATTCGCGCGCTTCAAAGTTTACTGTTTCGTTGCCCTTTTTAAAATTGTCGAGCTCTTCTAAAACCTGAATTGGGATTGCAACATCGTTGTCTTCGAAATTTGAAATTGCATTGCTATCGTATAGAATAACGGATGTATCGAGAACAAAAATTTTGGAACTGCCATCTATGTCTTTTGCTTTAGATTTTCTTGCCATATCGGAAATGATTCTGCCTTAAAAGTAGGTGGGCAAATGCGGAAATGCGAAACACCTTCGCTCAATTATTCACATTCGCAATTGTAAAAAAACAGGAGGGTTTAAAACAGTAAGGCGAATAAACTCGCTAGAGCATATTCGCCTATTTCACAAAAACCGTGGCTTTCGTCAAATGCTAAATTACAGTTCTCAAATTTTGCTTCTATCGGTTAAGATTTTCGCATCTTTTCACTTTCCGAAATACCTTTTACGCTTGGGCGAATAAATCCGCCTTTGCATACAGCGCCACATGGGTGCAATGGAACTCGGGGAGTAACAAAGCGGGCACTGCTGAAAAGCTAACTCTCACTAGTCGTATCCTTCACAGGTTTGCGACTTCATTTCCGGGCTTTTGTAAACTTAATTATTGCAGAGAATGGACGTACCATTCACCTTTCACTCGGAAAAACGCGACGGCATTGCGGCGTACCGCTGATCGTGAAATCTGCCGGGAAAGATCCAATTCGTCACGCTTGACAAATTTGATATCTCTCATTTAACGAGTTCAATGTAAGGGCAAAAGCGCTGTTTTCCAAAAATTTGGCGCATCGTTAATAACACTCCATTCACAAGGGTTATCAACAATTGTTTAAAACCCTGTCAGGGTGAAAAAAAAAAGGGAGTCGAAACTCCCGTTTGTACGCCAAAATCATGTCAGAACTCAATTTTACATCGAATGCTCGCGAACCGACAATTCCATTTTCCCCTTGCGGGTGAGGCCATAACCGTTTTTATTCTCGATCATGCCTTTTAAGTACAAGTTAGTTATCCGCTCGCCAATTTTGCCCTGACCCAGCGTAAGGGCGTTGTCTGATTCAATGGTTTTCCAAAACGTTTTCTCCAGATTTCTGAGTCTAATTTTTTCTTTGGTTTCATTCTCTTCCTTAAACTGCTGAATAATCTCAAGAATCAGGCTGTCGTATCTGTCCATTTGTAAGGTAATATTTAATTGGTTAAAGCTAACTTCAAGATGGGCATTGGAAGTTGGGCAAATACAATACCGGTCGCCACCTTTAAAGCAATGTTAAGAATCTCTTAACTGCCGTTTAAAAGTATGTAAATCGAATGATAATTTCCCTTAATGTGGA
>JAIVHP010000322.1 GCA_020201045.1 Flavobacteriales bacterium | reverse complement strand
ACAGTAGAATCGCTGGAAAGCGCATTTGTAAAGCTCCTGGAAAATCCGCAATTTAAGGATGAAATTGCGGGAAACTGGCACCGCAAAGTAATTCGCAAGTACACCTGGGATGTAGCTGCCGGAAATACCCTTGAATTATGCATGTAGCAGTTTTAACAGATGGAATTTATCCGTACACCATCGGTGGAATGCAGCGGCACTCCACAAATTTGGTCTACAATCTTTTAAAAAAAGATGTAAAAATCACTCTGGTATTTTGCGTTGGCGACGAAAAACTTCCCGCCGATGAAGAAGTGCGAAACCAATTCGACGCTTCGCCGGAGCAATTGCGGGTGGTGGGTTTGAAGTTTCCGGCAACGCGTAAAATACCCGGACACTACATCCGCGAAAGCTACCAGTACGCCTGCCTGATTTACGAAACTTTAAAAGAAGATTGGAACAACTTCGATTTTATTTATGCAAAGGGTTTTACCGCCTGGTGTTTGCTGGAAAAGAAGAAAAAGGGAAAACACATGGCGCCCGTTGGGATAAAGTTTCACGGGTATGAGATGTATCAGCTCACCAGGTCGCTGAAGGGAAAGCTCGAACAGTTTATGCTTAAGCCCCCCGTCGTTTTTAATACCCGGAGTGCAAATATTGTGTTCTCATACGGCGGTGAAATCAGCAATATCATCCAAAAAATCGGAGTGGAAGAAGATCACATCGTGGAGATTGGTTCGGGAATTTCGGCCGAATGGCTGGTAGACCGAAAAGTGCCCAATAGAGATGTGCGTAAATTTTTATTTATTGGCCGAAAAGAGCGGCGCAAGGGAATAGGAGAATTGAAATTTGCATCGGGAATCCTAAACGGCCGAAATGCAGAAATGCACTGGGTTGGCCCAATAGATTCGGAGGTAAAAGCAGGGAGGGGAACTCACGTGTTTCACGGAGAAGTGAGCGATCAGGACAAACTCCGGAAGATTATCGATAGCTGCGATGTGATGGTCGTTCCAAGCCATTCGGAGGGAATGCCAAACGTAATTCTAGAAGGGATGGCGCGAGGCCTGGCTGTTATTGCCACAAAGGTGGGTGCAATTCCCAATATGGTGAGCGATGAAAACGGTATTTTGATAGCGCCATTTAAAAAGCTTGAATTGCAAAATGCGCTAATGGAATTTGTGCAAATGGATGAAAGTATTCTCAGCCGAATGCAGGCGAAAAGCCTGGAGTTGATCCGAGAAAAGTTTTTATGGGATCGCGTGGCAGATCAAACCATTGATGCCATTAGAAAAGTTACCTTTTCGCAACACAACAACAAAGTTAAAGACACCTGAAATAATAATACTGACCTTTGAACCGTGCTGGATTTTTTAGTCAGAAATAAACTTCTCGTAATCATTTTCGCCGTCTGGTACACGGTGGGGAGTGCAAGCCCGATTTTATTTTATCCCGTAGGTGTGCTCACGATCCTTCTGCTTTGGCGAAAGGCCATGTATTTTGAAATATTCCTCGGCTTTTTCTTTATTCTTATCCTTAGCGATAACTTGAAATACACGACCGACTTCGCTAAAACTTTTAAGAATATTTATGTCCTCCTACTCACCGCGATAGCGATTTTAGATCGGAAGAATTTCCCCATTCAAAGCAAAATTCTCCCTTACTTTTTGCCTTTTATAGCGTTGTCTATAGTGGGGATGTTCTACTCCCCGCAGATGTTTATCAGTTTTCAGAAAACGCTATCCTACGCTTTACTGCTCTTCGTGGTGCCGCAATTTTTTGTAAACGCCTTTCACAACAGGGGCCCCGAAGTGGTGAAAGACTTAATTTACTTTGCCGTAGCTATGATCTTGCTCGGTTTTGCCATTCGTTTTACAGCTCCAAATTTGGTTTATTCACACGGAGGTAGGTTTAGAGGTATTTTTGGAAACCCAAACGGACTCGGAATATTCGGTTCTTTGGTGTTTGCATTTGCCCTGATCAGCAGAGAGTACTTCAAAGCATTATTTTCTAAAGCAGACCTGCGGTGGATATTCATCCCAATCATCATTGCTCTGGTGCTTTCCGGCTCGCGGAGTGCCGTAATTGCCGTGGTGTTGTTCTTTATTTTTTCGCGGTTTTACCGATACTCTCCTTTTCTCGGGTTTATTCTATTTCTAACATCAGCTTTTGCGGCGCAATTGCTGTCCAGAAACCTTATCGAAATCGTTTACGCGCTGGGAATCTCCGATTACTTTCGCGTAGAGACGCTGGAAGATGGCTCTGGAAGATACATTGCATGGGACTTTGCCTGGCAATCCATTCAGGATTACTTTTGGTTTGGAAGGGGTTTCGATTTTGACGTGTGGCTGATGGAGACCAACCAGGATTTTCTAAACGACCTTGGACATCAGGGCGGTGTGCACAATACGTACCTCATTATTTGGCTTAATACAGGGTTAGCCGGATTGATCTTATTTTTGCGCGGATTTCTCATTCTGATTATGAAAGGAGCTAAAAATGCCCCGATGGCTTTTCCACTTCTCTGGATGGTACTGTTTAGCGTAATGCTCGAGCCCTGGCTTGCCGCATCACTGAATCCGTTCACCATCTTGTTTTTAATGTCCTTATCACTCCTTACTCATCCGGTTTTTCAGCCCTATATTCGCGGCGAATTAAGATCTACCCAAACCCCCAATGAAGAACCCATTCTGGCGTAAGCTTATCCTTATTCTCCTGGTGGCTGGTGGTGCGGAGGTCATTCTTCGACTCATTGGTTTTGGAAACATTCCCGTGTATTACTCTTCAGATCTATACGAATATGCGCTAGAGCCGAAACAGGAGATGAAACGCTTCGGCAACTCCATTTACATTAATGCAGAAGGTATGCGGAGCGATGAGTTGGAACCCGGCGATAAACCGATCCTGAAATTTGGCGATTCCGTTCTCCACGGCGGGGTGGCTACCGATCAGTCTGATTTGGCATCCGAAATTTTGGAGTCGCGCTTTGAATCTGAGCTGCCCAAGGTTCGGATTCTCAATATCGCCGCCGGAAGCTGGGGCCCCGACAACGCCTTCGCCTGGATGATGGAGCACTCCGATTTTGACGCCCAGGCCATTGTACTGGTGTTTAGCAGCCACGATTGGCAAGATCAAATGACCTTTAGAAAAGTGGTGGGCGAGGTTTCGTTCTACCCCGAGTCCAGACCTTTCCTAGCCTTAACAGATGCCGCAGAGTGGTTTTATTCCAGGTGGTTTTCTGAAGTAGATTGGGACGATCTGGAAGAAAATGAAGAAGTGACTTACAAAGGCGGAAAGTTTAACCGCGGCTGGCAGCAATTCATCGATTATTGCGCAAAACGGGGTATTCCACTCGTCGTTTACCACCATGCAGATTTAGAAGAAGTCACAAACAAAAAATGGAATAAAAAGGGCGCTAAGCTCGAAGCTTTTCTCGCCGATAAAAACATCGCCAGGTTATCGGGCCTGGAAAGCGGAATGGAGAAGGCCGACTTTCGCGATGAGATTCACCTGACCCCCTCGGGACAGCGCAAATTGGCAAATGCGCTCGAGCCAACCCTGACCGATATACTTCTGTATTCCGATGCCGAATAAATCCATCGTTTTTCTCTACACGGAGCTCGCCGGGTACATTCGGGCGTGTATGGAAGCGCTCGCAAAAACAGGGGTGGACGTTTCCGTATTTGCCTATCCGGTTAATGCCGAAGCGCCTTTTGAATTCGATGCGGAAAATTCGCTAGTTCATTACTACGATCGCAATTCCCACGAAACTGCTCAGCTCAATTCAAAAATTTTGGAGTTGAAACCCGATGTGGTGGTGTGCAGTGGATGGATAGACGATGGCTACCTTAAAGTGCTTTCAAAGAACAAAGGTCTTTTTAAATCGGTGGTGGCGCTGGATAATCAAATGCCGGCAACGGTAAAGGAAAAACTCGCTCTGTTGCGCGCCACGGCAACGGTAAAGGAAAAACTCGCTCTGTTGCGCGCCAAAATAAAGTTTGGGAACCTGTTTGATTATGCCTGGGTTCCCGGCCCACCTCAAGTGGCATACGCCAAAGCACTTGGGTTTTCGGCCAATCGCATTTTTGAAGGGTTTTACACCGCCGACTACCAAATGCTGAGCCGGGAAAATTGGGATTCTACCGAATATTTTCCAAAGCGATTTGTATACGTGGGCAGATACGTAGACTTTAAGGGGGTAAAGGATTTGTGGAAGGCTTTTAATGCGCTGGACAAGAATGGATGGCAACTCTTCTGCGCTGGCCATGGCGAGCTCTATGCCGGAAGAGATAATTCTCCCGGAATAAATCACATGGGCTTTGTGCAACCTGCCGAATTGAATAAATTTGTTGCTCAGGGAGGGGTTTTTGTGTTGCCCAGCAGAAAGGAACCCTGGGGCGTGGTAGTGCACGAATTCGCATCTGCCGGCTATCCGCTTCTGTGTTCAAATCGGGTTGGCTCTGCCGCTGCATTGCTCGAAAACAACATAAACGGATTGTCCTTTAAAGCCGGATCTGTGAAATCGCTGATGCAGGTCATGGAAAGAATGGTTCATAAACCAGATAAAGAGCTGTGGGAAATGGGCGCCAAAAGCAAAAAAATTGCTTCTGTATATACAATAGAAAAATGGGTAAAAACTGCCCTTCACATTTTGAACTGAAAGAATGATTCAAATTCTCGTAACCGGAGGAGCCGGGTTTATCGCAAGTGAGTTAGCCGAAAGATTGTCGGAAAAACCCGAAAACAGAGTTGTGATTGTAGATAACCTGCAAACCGGCTCCAAGTCAAAAGTTCCCGCCGGGAAACACGACAACATCCACTTTATAAAATGCGATGTAAATAACTTCAACGATATCTCGGCGGTGTTTTTTGCATACAAATTTCACTACGTTTTTCACTTTGCAGCAACGGTGGGTGTGCAGCGCACCTTAGACAATCCCGTTAAGGTGCTCGACGATATCAACGGAATCAGAAATATTCTGGACCTGAGCAAGAACACCGGTGTAAAGCGCGTGCTCTTTTCGAGTAGCTCAGAAGTTTATGGCGAGCCTGTAGAAATCCCCCAAAACGAAGAAACCACACCCCTTAATTCAAAGCTTCCATACGCTATTGTGAAAAATATCGGCGAAGCATTTCTGCGATCTTACAATTACGAGTACGGATTAGACTTTACCATTTTCAGGTTCTTCAATACCTATGGACCCAAACAAAGTCCCGATTTTGTGATTTCAAAATTCCTGCGTTCGGCCATGAATGGCGAGAACATCACCATTTACGGAGATGGAAGCCAAACCCGGACGTTTTGCTTTATCAAAGATAATGTAGACGCCTGTTTGGAGGCCTTCTACACTGACCAAGTCGTTAACGATGTGATAAACATCGGCTCGAATATCGAAATTTCCATTCTGGAATTGGCCAGACTTATCATAGAGCTTACCCAATCTTCTTCGTCCATCGAGCATCTCGAGCCACTTAAGGAAGGAGATATGTCAAGACGAATGCCCGATAATCAAAGGATGATGTCGTTGCTCAATCGCGATTTACTTCCACTTAAGGAAGGGTTAAAGCTCCTGATGGAGAATCCGGACTTTATTTTAGAATAAAAACCCAACGCCATGTGCGGAATCAATGGAATTTTCGGAGTTCAGCCCGGCGACGATGGCAGAAAAACCGCCCGCACAATGAACGATGCCCTGGCGCATCGCGGCCCCGATGCAGAAGGTTATTTTGTAGACAACGAAATTGTACTCGCCCACAGGCGGCTTAGTGTAATAGACCTTGATGATACATCAAACCAGCCCATTACCGATACTTCCGGAAGGTACACCCTTGTTTTTAACGGCGAGATATACAACTACCGCGAGCTCCGAAAATCACTTGGCGATTACAGATTCAAATCAAATGGAGATTCAGAGGTGTTGCTGGCGGGTTTGGCTACAAAGGGAGAGCACTTTTTAAAGGATTGCAACGGCATGTTCGCCTTTGCGCTTTGGGATAAAGAGAAAAGAGAACTCAAGCTCGGCCGCGACCGCATGGGGATAAAGCCACTTTACTACGCGCGAAACCGCACCCAACTTGTTTTCTCGAGTGAGATAAGGCCTGTACTAAAGTCGGGATTGATTCCCGTAAAACTGAACACCGCCGCTCTCGGCGATTACCTCCGCTATCAAACTGTGCACGCTCCGAATACCATTATCGATGGAGTTTACGGCCTGCCAGCGGGGAATATCATGACGGTGAGCGACAATGAAGACGAGCTGAAAACCTACTGGTCGCCCACCACCGATTTTGAATCGGGTTTAGCTCAACTCGACTATAATTCGGCTAAAGAGCTGGTGAGGATGAAACTCGAAAAAGCGGTAAGGCGCAGGTTGGTGAGTGATGTACCTTTCGGAGCGTTCCTTTCTGGTGGTATAGACTCTTCGGCGCTGGTTGCACTGGCATCGCAAGAGCTTTCTGCACCGCTCAAAACATTTACCGTTTCCTTCGGGGATAGCGCATTCAGCGAAACTCCCTATGCCAATATGGTGGCCGAAAAATACGCCACCGATCACACCCAAATAGATTTGCGCCCCGCAGATTTAATCGAGAATTTACCCGCCGCTATCGCTGCGATGGATCATCCCGGAGGCGATGGTATAAACACGTATGTGGTCTCAAAAGCTGCGAAGCATGCCGGAATTACTGTCGCCCTATCGGGCCTTGGAGGCGATGAGATATTTGCGGGGTATCCCATTTTCAAGCAGTTTTATTCGCTTCGCGATAAAGGGTGGATGATGAGTTTTCCCAAGTTTGCGCGAGCCGGGGCAGGAGCAGTACTCGAAATGGTGAAACCGGGGGTTGCCAGTTCGAAAACCAAAAAGGTGATCACCGAAGATTACCTCGACCTGGAATACGTTTATCAATACAGCCGCGAAGTAAATTCGGTAGAAGAGAACGAAAAACTCTCTGTATATGGAAAACACGGCGCCAACAGCGTTTTTTCGATTGTGAAAGATTTGGTGGGCTACGGTAGCCCGGGATACCGGCTGCCTTCGCTCAGTAGGGTTTCCGTCGCCGAGATGTCCACATACCTTCAGTCGGTTTTGCTCCGCGATACCGATCAGATGTCGATGGCTCACGCACTTGAAGTACGTGTGCCATTTTTAGACCACGAGCTGGTCAATGCTGTATTGGGCATTAGCGATGCGCATAAATTCCCCACCACTCCCAAAAAGCTGCTGGTAGATGCCATGGGCGATCTCCTTCCTTCCGAAATCGTAAATCGTCCAAAAATGGGTTTTACCTTTCCATGGGAGAAATGGATGAAGGGAGAACTCAGAGATTTTTGCGAAACGCAAATTCACGGACTCGCACAGCGCGATGAATTCAATAAATCGGCTATATTGTCCAGGTGGGAAAAGTTTCTGAATGGCGATAAACGCATCACCTGGTCGCGGATATGGTACTTGTGTATCTTGCAGGCCTGGCTAACTGAAAATAATGTCGACTAAACCAAAAGTGCTCGTATTTAGCGATTGGTACCTTCCGGGATACAAAGCCGGAGGACCTATTAGTTCTGTGGCCAACCTCGTGTCAAATTTGGGTGATGAAGTCGATTTTAGAATTGTTTGCAGCGACCGCGATTACATGGATACCGCACCTTACGATTTACCACTGGATCAATGGCAGCGGCGAAATTTGGAAGAGGTGATCTACCTCAGTCCCCAAAACAGGGAGCTGGCAACTATAAAGGCCATTATCCGCGAAGTAAATCCCGATGTGGTTTACATCAACGGAGTTTTCAGCAAAGCTTTTTCCATTTTCCCGTTGCGCGCATCGAAAGCGCTGGGTAAAAAAACAGTGGTGGCTCCACGCGGAATGCTCGCGCCAGGCGCGCTCGGAATCAAGCCGGCTAAGAAGAAAATATTTCTCTTTATCGCGAAACTCTTCGGAGCCTACAACCGCATTGTTTTTCACGCCACTTACAAACGTGAGCAAGACCACATCAACCGACATTTTCCAAATTCCAGGGTGGAGGTCATTCCGAATTTACCAACGTCGCCCGATGCTGGAATTCGCCAAAACACCAAAAACAAGAATGAAATCGAGCTGCTCTGCATCGCGCGCATCGCTCCAGAAAAAAATACCTTGTTTGCGCTTGATTTGCTTCATCAGATTTCTTCTGATTACACCGTTTGGGCGAAGTTTGTGGGGCCAACTTACTCGGAAGAATATTTTGAATCTTGTCGAAAATTAGCGGCTCAAATGCCCGATCACGTGGTTGTGAAGTTCGAAGGGTCGGTAAAGCCCGATCACTTAAAAGACTATTTTTTATCGAGCGATTTGTTTTTTCTCCCCACCCTCGGCGAAAATTACGGACATGCCATTATCGAGTCGCTGCTGCACGGCCTGCCGGTGCTTATTTCAGATCAAACCCCCTGGCTGAACTTGCGTCGCGACGAATTAGGAGCTGATCTTCCGCTCGGTCGGGAAGAAGACTTTTTAGGCGAAATACAGCGAATTGCCGCCATGGATGCCGAAGCATACCGCCATGCTTTCGGAAATGTTGCTGCGAATGCGTCAAAAAGGATAGATTTGGAATCGACCAAATCCCGGTATAAGAAACTATTTCTATGGGAAGAGTAGACCTATCTAAGTACCGCAACCCCGAGTACCAGCCCGGGAACATCGTTAAGCGACTGTTGTGGTATGTGGTAAGCGCTGTATTTTTTCAAACCCAGCTCATGCCCGCATCCGCTCCAAAACGCTTCCTGCTTCGGCTTTTTGGTGCTAAAATCGGAAAGGGGGTCGTGGTAAAACCATCGGTTCATATTAAGTATCCCTGGTTTTTGGACGTGGGCGACTACACGTGGATCGGAGAAAAAGTTTGGATAGATAATTTGGTGAAAGTTACCATCGGGCGCAGCGTTTGCATTTCGCAGGAGGCCATGCTCCTTACGGGAAATCACGACTATAAATCGCCGGTTTTTAAACTGATTGTAAATGGAATTGAGCTGGAAGACGGCGTTTGGATTGGCGCGAGGTCTACGGTTTCTCCGGGCGTTAAAGCTCACTCGCACGCGGTACTCACCCTTGGCTCTGTAGCGGTAAAAAATATGGACGCTTACGGGGTGTATTCCGGCAATCCGGCTAAGTGGCTGAGAGAAAGAAAGATTTCATGAAAGTTTCGATCATTACCGTAAGCTACAATGCAGTTGATACGATTGAAGACACCATTCGCTCTGTTTTAGCACAAGATTATCCAAACCTGGAGTATATTCTTGTGGATGGTGCTTCAACCGACGGTACCCTGAAAATAATTGAACAATACCGCAGCAGTATTCACAAGGTAGTCTCTGAGCCCGATAGCGGCGTGTACGATGCAATGAACAAGGGAATAGCATTGGCCGAAGGCCATGTAATTGGGATTCTAAATGCCGACGACACTTACAGTGGAAATCAAATAGTATCGCAGGTAGCTGATTTCTTGCAGAAGCAAGATATCGATTCGTGCTACGGCGATTTGAAATATGTAGATCGCAAAATTCCAGAGAAAGTTACGCGCTCCTGGAAATCTGGTGCTTACCGCCGCTCCAAGTTTCGCTATGGATGGATGCCACCACACCCGGCATTTTTTGCGAAAAGGCAGCTCTACGACACATACGGAAATTTCCATACCGAGCTAAAAACCAGCGCCGACTACGAACTTATGCTTCGCTTTTTGTACCGCTATGGCGCAAGCTCGGGGCACATTCCCACAGTGCTGGTAAATATGAAAACCGGGGGGCAAAGCAACGCTTCATTTTCCAATCGTATGTTTTAGATTTTATCCAACTGTATTTCTTTCGGTAAAAACTACTCTTCCCTTTCAATACGTAGCTGTAGCTAAATTGAGTGAATAGATACCCGTCGTTGTTGGTGGGGTCGCCGCGTTTTTCGCCCGGGGCAAAGCTTCCGCCATTTGGCGTATCCAGGTTGTGTTCTTCGGCGTATTCGGCGGCGTTTTGCAGCGATTGTGCATTTGTTCTGTTAGATAGCTCCCACGCCAAATCGTTGTTGTTGGCAGCCATATCAACCCGTTCGGCGTAAGTGGTACTCACATCGTCCAGGTAATCGGTAAAGGTAGTTCTGTAGCCAATTTCCCAACCGAAGCGGTGCACCTTTTTGTGCGTAAAATAAATACCAATTCCGGCGGGAAGCGTGAATTGCCAAAGGTCGTATTCCACTCCTTCGGTTTGAAGGGGTTGCAAGTCTACTTCTTGCCCATTAAATTGTTCCAGGTCGCCGTAGTAGGTCGTTTGGGGATTGTGCTTCATAACGCCTGCTCCGAGGAATCCGTAAAGCCTGAAATCGGGGTTGTAATACCCCCTTCCCCCTACGTCGTTGTCGTAGAGCAGGGTGAGCTCCAAACGCCCCGACATTTCGATGATATCATTGCTGAAGCTGAGATTTCGGGCTACCCGGGCTGGATTTTGAGAGTTGTAATCGTTGGCTCTGATTCTCCCGTAATTGATGCCCACATTAAATGCAATTTGCGGTGATACTTTATACCTGGCAAATCCGCCAAACACCATTTGTGTGCGATTTAATTTCATGTCGAACACAAAATCTCTGCGTGTTTCTTCCTGTCCACCAATTTCTCCGAGGTAATTAGACGCTCCGACATTAACCCCGAAATCCCAGCGATACTGAGACGATGCGTCTAGCGAGCACATGAGCAAAATAGAAACAGATATAATGCAGGTTCTTAGCATGTCAGCAAATATAGAAAGTTAGTTCAAACCTATCATATAACTAAATCGCTTAATTTTTTATATGATTTACGCAGGCGAACGGTCAGCCCCGAAACGAGTTCGGGATTTCGCAAGGAGCTCAAAAAAGGACAACCAAAGCTCAAACTATGTCCCGAAGCAAGTTCGGGATTTCGCGAAATGCTCAAAGGAGGATCGCGAGCGATCAGTGAGATACCCGACGACATTTCTCTTTGCAGGTTGTCACGGCGTGCTTGCACGCTTAAGTCTTTGGCGCAACCCCGGACTTGCTCCGGGGTAAGCAAAGCAATCCCGAACTCGTTTCGGGGTAAGCGAAGCAACCCCGGACTTGCTCCGGGGCTCACTGCACCCTCCGCCATCCGGCGGAGTTCAAGCGTCAGCGCAATTTTATTTCGTACCGTTATTTTATAACTAAATCGGTTCTTATTATTCAGGTAAATTGAACATTAAACCTTTATCACGTCTTAAATACCAAAAGGGATTTTCATTCGCATAAGCTCTCTCTTCTTCAGTAGATGTACCAGTTAGCTTATTAAATTCTGTTACTACTGCACTCAGATTACTATTCCTTGTCATTATTGGATTTAAGGCTTCATGATCCGGGCTTGGTGGGGTTTGAGTCTTTCTGCTTTTTCGATGATCAGGCGATTGAATTTATCAAATGCTTCACCGCCCAGGCGCTTGCGGATATCTACAAAAAGGCTTGGGTCAAAGACCGGTTCAGTGGTGAATTCACGAAGGCCGCAGAAGTATTGCAAGTAAATATTCTCTTGGATCATGGCTACCGTGCCGCGGTCGTCGAGCCTGAGTTTGTGCTTTATGATCAACGCTGCTATTACCGTTCGGATGTCTACACTCTTGCGGCTCGCATCGGTTCGTAAATTTCGTCCGTACTCAGCTGCAAGGTCGTCCCAAGGTATCAATGCAGCCAATTTCACCCAACGGTTTTTCTTGTCCAGCTCCCGTTCAAAAGGGTGCTTGAAAAGCTCAATGCTAAGTTGATTTTGCGGCGTGTATTTGATCATAACTGCAAGGGTTTTAACTGTAAGATACAGATTCACGTGCAGTTTGGAGATGTAACACAGCCTATCTTTTCAACATTAAGTGTTGAATAACAGTGGGATGGAGTGAGTGAAATAGAAAATCAGCAGAACCTAGTTCAATGCAGATAAAATCGGCTATATAGCGATCTATCGGCCTTTGGCGTCTAAAAGCTACCCCTGTGCCGCTTGCTCTGAGAATGTGCTTCCAAAGGATAATTTCTGCCTTGGTGGAGTGATTCCTGAGGTTTCTTGCGAATTCCTTGAGTTGCTTATTGTAATGTGAGTTACTTTTGGGCATGTGATGAAAATACTAAAATAACGAGAGGGTGTGTGTCCTCCCCCTAACCCCCTCATGCCGGAGGCAGACAGGTCCTAAGGGGGAATGTCCAGTATTTTGAAGATGGTGCGGTATTGTCCAATTGCGGTTCAATCGAGGAATCCAAAACGAATCTATTGCACTCACGGGCATTTTCACTTTAAACTTTTAACTTCATCTCCCGCAGACACACACGATCATCATGTTGCATGCCTCGCCGCAAGACAGGCTGATTCCCCACTTTTTGTCAACTTATTTCAGTACATGTCCCTCTTCCACTCTCCCATTCCACCGCAACTGGGGTCGTTCCCCCTTCGGAGGGGGTTAGGGGGAGGATAATTCCGGTTAAGCGCACAAATCGGTTGTCGTTTAT
>JAIVHP010000486.1 GCA_020201045.1 Flavobacteriales bacterium | reverse complement strand
GATCGGAGATGGAGTTGATGTTGAAAATATTACTTTCAATGGGCAGCCCGGTAATGAGGCCAATGTTCAGCTAGGTCTATACACCGGAGAAAGCGATTTTATCGATTTTGACGAAGGATTGGTAATGGGCACTTACAACGTTGAAGGAGTAGCAGGTGGAATTGGCGGTGGCCCAACAAATCCTGCCGAAGAAGATCCCGATTTGGTTGACATCGCGGGGAATAATATCAACGACGGTGCAGTTCTGGAGTTCGACTTTCTCGCTACAAGCGACTCCATTAAATTTAACTACGTTTTTGCTTCCAATGAATACCCCAGCTTCACTTGTACAGGCTATAACGATGCGTTCGGCTTTTTTCTGAGTGGCCCCGGAATTACCGGGCCGTACACCAATAATGCGACGAATATTGCACTTATCCCTGGCACAGATACCCCCGTAGCGATTAACACGGTAAACGGTGGTGCTGCAACGGGTAGTGGAGACCCCCAGAACTGTGAAGACGCCAATCCAAACTGGATAGAAGATAGTCAATACTTTGTAAATAATAGCTCCCAACCTGCAGGTGATGTGCAATTTCCGGGAATGACCGTTACGCTTACCGCTGAAGCCGATGTAGAATGCGGCGAATGGTATCACATTAAACTGGCCATAGGCGACGCATTAGATGGGGCTTTAGACAGTGGTGTTTTTCTCGAAGCCGGTTCTTTTGCAGCATTCGGAGAGGTTATGGTAGACGTTTCTCCAACAATCGGCGGAGCTCCGGTAATAGACCCAGCATATGATGATGTTTTGGTAGCGGGATGCAGCGAAGCAACATTTGATATAATCCGTCCGGCCGGAGTACCAGTAGGTGAAATTACTGTAGAATTCAGCGGAACCGCCGTTGAAGGCGAAGACTATATTTTCACTGCCGACCCAACCTTTGTTTTTCCACCTTTGTTTTTCCCGATGGAGTGGATACCTTAACGTTTAGTATTGAAACGCTGTGGGATGAAATTCCCGACGAGAACGAAACGTTGATTATTACCATTTTCTACCCCGATGGATGCGGTGAGGAGCAATCGAGTTCGGCCACAATAGATTTTGTAGACCCCTACGAGCTGGAAACGGAAACGGATGATGTTGACGTCATTTGCCCAGCCGAACAAACGCAGGTGACTGCCGAAGGATCTAACGGGATTGCTCCTTACGATTACGACTGGGGCGAATTTGGAATGGCCCAAACCACCGCCGTCCCCGTTCCCGAAGATGAACAATACTACGTTGTTGGCGTAACAGACCAATGTGGTTTCGAAATTGCTTTAGACAGTGTGCTCGTCACAAACAGTATTCCACCGCCTTTGCAAGCGGCTATCGACTTCTTCCCAACGCCCACCTGCCCGAATGAAACTGTTGATCTCGATGGGATTGTCGCAGATGGAAATCCACCATACAACTTTATTTGGGAAGATTCACAGGCCAATGGTTATCCAAATCAACCTTCCATTTCCGTTTCAAATATTAACCCGGTATTGCTCGCCTTTTCCGATACATTGGGTGTGACGCTAACCGTTGTAGACAGTTGTGGAACAACTCTCGAAGACGGAGTTTTGATAGAATATCCAGATTTCGATTCCCTTGGAGTTACTTTCGGGCCCCTAACTGAAAACTGTCCGCTTGATCCGGTAGAGCTCGACGCCAATGCCGAAGGTGGAGCTGGTGACCTCGAATATGTTTGGAATGTTCTTGAAGGGGAGTCTGAATTTGCTCCGGGCTCAACGGCGAGCGATCAAACAACTTTCGTAATCCCTTCGAACGGAGATAATACTTACGAGGTAGTGGTTACCGACCGCTGCTTCCGATCTGGTGAAGACATGCTGATTGCTGTGGATGGTAATGACCAAATCCGAACCGGATTGGCCACATACATCGATTCCGTGCCAATTATAAGACTCGATCCGCTTCCAGATGTGATTACCCCGAACGGCGATGGTAGAAACGACTTTTTTGTAATCGAAGGAGTAGACTCATTCGACAACGCCAGACTGGAAGTCTTTGACCGTTGGGGAAAACTCGTTTATGAGACCGGCAATTACAAAGCTGCTCAGCCCGGCGTAAGGCCTTCTGATGGTGTCTTCGATGCCGAAGGATACGAAGACGGTACTTTCTTCTATGTAATTAATATCGATAGTGGCGAGTGTACCAAATCGGGATACCTTCAGGTTTTACGCGCAAATGATTAAGCCGGCAGAAAGACTTTAAAAATCGTTCCTCTGGGGGTGTTGTCGAGAATTTGCATACTCCCGCGGTGAAGGTTTACCAGTTCTTTTACGATATATAACCCGAGACCCGTTCCTTTTTTGGAGCGGGTTTCTTCGTTTCCATACCGGTAGAATTTTTGCGTTACCACAGCTTTTGCCGATTCGGGGATGCCCACGCCCTCGTCTTTCACTTCTAATAAAACG
>JAIVHP010000074.1 GCA_020201045.1 Flavobacteriales bacterium | reverse complement strand
CGAGGATCGCAAGCGATCAGTGAGATACCCGACGACATTTCTCTTTGCAGGTTCTCACAGCGTGCTTGCACGCCTCCGTGTTCTCGCTAAAACACGCCCTTCTTGTCCCTTTTCTCACTTCACCTCCGCCCTTCGGCGGAGCTCAAGCGTCAGCGCTATTTTTTTTCGTATCGCTATCAGATAAATATCAGTTATCAAAATAGATAATAGCAGCAGCGCTCATAGGGGAACTGAGTTGAATTTTAATGTGAGGGTTTTACCTCACGACCTGTAAAGGTCGCATCTGGGTTGATCTTTATTGAGTGCATTTTACCACCCGACCCTGAAGGGGTCGAATATAAATGATTGGCATAAGGAGCATTGTTGCCATCAACCAAAGTGGTTTTGAAATACAAATCGTTGCGATTGTTGATATGCGACCCATACAGGGTCGAAAAAATCGGGGTTGGTTTTTGGGTACCGATATACGACTCGTACAGGGTCGGAAAGGTTAGGGCAAGAATTGTAAGGCTCCGATGTGCAACCCTTTAAAAGGTCGAAAAGGTTAGCGAAGTTTTGTGGAGATCTATCAAATGACGAAATCGCTTCATTTCCAATAATCAGTAAAAAATCGGTTATCAAAATAGATTTTAGGAGCAGCCCCTTGCGCATAACGCGTATTTTCAAAGCTTCCCGCCTACCATGCTTACGGCAGCTAGGCGGGAACCATCAACAGTTTTAGTTGAACCGATGGGAAAATTTCGATCAACGCTTACAATGAATAAAGAAACTTGGCGATGGGTACAAGCAAACAGCTATTTTTTTCTTATCGCTGTTCTGTCAACCCCCTGCTCCGGTTGTTGCACACGGTATCTTTCTACTTCGCCGTTTTCGTCCAGAAAAAACTCGTAGGTAACTTCGGGTTGAAATTTATCCACAAAAAATGTCGTTTCAGACCTGGGAATCAATTCAAATTTCATTTGGGGATTCATTTCAAACCAAAGGGATTTGTCTGAATAAAGAATTTCGAGCTCCTTACCCTTTTCTGAGATGTAGATACCGGCGTATTTTTGCAGCAGCTCATCAGAAAGTCTTATCGTTTTCTCCACTGGTTCATCGTATAGTATTCTAAGCGTGTTCTCTACAGGAATAATAGAATTATCTCTGGCGTTTCCGTTGTTTTGAAGAATAATAATCGACTTGTCATTGTGCAGGTGCCGCTCAATATAGCTCGTATAGCCCGCCCAACTTCCACTGTGGTACACGCTGTTGCCATAAGCTTCGCTATCCTTCAAAAACCATCCAAATCCGTAATCGCAATTCTCTCCAGAATTAATTGTGAAGTTGGAAAAAAGTGTTTGGGTGTTTTTCTTCGAAAACAGTAAGTTTTTATCAAGGGCCCTATCCCACTTGTACAAATCGGTTGTGGTTGAATACAACCTGCCCTGCCCGAAAACACCGTCGAAAGATTTTGCATATTCGCTATAGGCAACATATTCGCCCGCTGAATTTTCAGTGTAACCAGGAGCCATATTTTCTATGTCCAGACTATCTCTGTAGACAAACAAAACATCGGAATTTTTCATGTCCAACGGATCGAAGATTTTTTCTCTTAAGAAGTTGGAGTAAGATTTTCCCGATGCTCGCTCTATAATCGTTGCAAGAATAAAGTATCCCGTATTGCTGTACTGCCATTTTTCATTTGGTTCAAAAAGCTTGGCGGGCCTTTCCCTTTCAAAAAGTCGGATTACGTAATCATTTGTGGCGAGTTTCGACTTATCTCCTTTTGAATCCAGAAGTTGCATATAATCGGGTAAACCGGAAGTGTGATGAATAAGGTGATCGATGGTTATTCCCTCGTAAAAACTGAGTTCGGGAATATATGTTGCCATTCGGTCGTTTAACGCTATCGTACCATCTTCTACCAGCATCAGAATGGCCGCCGCAGTAAACTGTTTTGTAAGAGATGCTATATTGAAAATTGAATTCTCATTGAGCGCTGTTTTGCTCTCCCTGTTGGCACTTCCAAAACTTTTCTGAAAAATTACGGTATCGTTTTCAGCGATAAGGACATTTCCATTGAACTCTTCATACTTCAACAGTTCGCTGTACAACGAGTCTAATTTTCGAGTTTTTTCGTTTTCAGTGGAATGTATTTCAATGGTATGCGTAGTTTCCTTACAAGAAATTAGAAGGAACAAGAGTAGAAAACTCCAGAGCGTTTTATTCATAATATAAATGTGTTGGGATTTTGTTTCGAGCATGCTTCATCGTCTCGTGGGTATTCTATTTCAGGGGTTAAATTACAATTTCCATTCATTGTAGATCAAAAAGTGATGACATTAATGTAAAAACCACTCTGCCCTGGCGGACATCTATTAGGTTCAATTAAATTACAACGGATACCCATAAGACCACTCTATACCAGCGAATTTGGTGACTCGAAATTATTGAAATTCCTTTTATCGCTCCTGTTCACCTTTCCAAAATCCATCGATAAGCATTCATAAAACAGTTTAAACACGCTGCGTGAAATACATGCAGGTGATTCATTCAAAAAAATAGTATTATGAAAATCAAGTCACTTCTTACCTTACTTCTTGTCGCCACAGCCGCATTGGCATTTGGCCAATTACCGAGAATCGTTTTGCAACCCGATGGTGGTGGCAACCCGCAAGTATTTCTAAACTTCGATGATGCCATTGCTGCGGCAGAATCCAACGACCGCATCTATTTGAGCGGTGGAGCATTTCAATCCAATGAACAAATAACCCTCGAATTTCCCATTCACTTCATCGGTGCCGGAATACACCCCGATAGCACCACGGTGACGAATGCCACTGCGCTAACTACGGCTAATGCTATTGTTATTACCAATGGCGGAAGCAATAGCACCTTTACGGGAATAAAGTTTATTAGCCCGGCACTTAACAATATTCAGTACGGAACTTCAGATGATAACGACGATCCTACGGGGCTCTATTTTGAGCGTTGTGAGTTTCAGGACCGCATAGACATTACAACTGTCAATCCCACTCAGCAAAGTAATTCAGAATCAAGTTTTAACGAATGTATTTTCAGGAGGGACATTACCGGGGCAAATAATTCGACCCTGAACCTTACCAAATGTGTTTTTGCAACCACATCCAACGTATTTTCAATAAATGGAGGTGGCCTGATCATTGAACACTGCGTGTTTTTTGGAAATAGCAATATAATTAACTCTAATAGCACGACGGTGCGGAACACCATTTTCGCATCTGTTCAAACACCACTATATCAATGTAATGGAAGCGCCGCAATAAATTGTACGACACAAGCCGCCCAGTTTTTTGGCAATTCTTCTGGTACGGTTACCAACTCGTTCACCAATGTGGAAAACCCCTTTGTTGATCAGAGCAATAGTGATTATGATTATACAGACAACCTTGAGGTAAGCAGCGGTTCTGTTGCTTCGGGCGGAGCACTTGACGGCACAGACATGGGACTCTACGGTTCTGCCTTTCCTGCAAAATTAGGAGCAGTGCCTTATAACCCACACTTTGTAGCTGTAGAAATTGCGCCTTCAACAGACGGTGATGGAAACCTACCCGTGACCATCAAAACACAGTCTCAAACCTATTAAGCCATGAGTCGATTTACACTAATAAGCTACTTTGCATGTTTACTCATGGTCTCGGTATCAAACGCCCAAAGCATCACAGAATACCGATACTGGTGGGATGATGACCTGAGCACATTGACCACGGAAAATGTCTCGGCAGGACAGACGTTCAATTTAGAAACCGAGTTATCGACCGCTCAGCTCAGCAATGGACACCATTTCCTGACCGTACAGGTAAAAGACGATAGCGATGCGTGGAGCGTTCCTTACACCCATATATTATTTCAGAATGGAAATCTCGTGCAGTACGAATACTGGTTTGACGATGACATTTCTGAGAGCACAGTGCAGGCAACTTCACAAACAAATTTGCAGGAAGTAAATGCATCGATTGATGTTTCGGCGCTTTCGCCTGGCATTCATAAAATCACCATCCGCAGCCTGGCAAATAACGGAGAGAGCTCCGTTCCGCAAACCCGCTATTTCAAAATAGGCGGGGGAGATTTGGTGAATTGGGAATACTGGTTCGACGACGATCCGAACAATAGTTTTCAAGAGTCCATTACGCCTCCGCAGAATACGCTGGAATTAATCGACAACTTGAATACATCAGGACTAAGCACAGGCGCTCACACAGTGACCTGGCGTTGTGAAGATGCGATGTCTAACTGGAGTGTTCCCATCACCCATGGATTTGATGTGGTTTTGGGTGTAGTTGACATTGCAGGACTTCAATCTGTTTTACTCTATCCGAGCCCAACCAGAGATCAATTGAGCATTAAAGTGGAAATGGATACCCCCATAGCGCTAAATGTAGAAATCCTAAATCAAAACGGTCAGTTGATCAACTTTAATCAAAATGGCCTATCGTCAGCCAATAGCCTGAAGACCTTAGACGTCTCCAATTTGGCTGCTGGCGTGTATTTTCTAAGGCTCAGCAATTCACAGGGATTTACGACCCACAAATTTGTGAAGCAATAAGAAGCCGAGTTCACCAAAGCTTCAACGCAGAAAAGCGATTGCATACAACCTAAAGCGCTCTGAATAGAATCAGGGCGCTTTTTTTGGATTATAAGCTCACGCCTATGCTCCACAGGTTATGAAGAGAAGCTCAAAATTGAGTAGGTCGGTATGTTATAATCCACAAGCAAGGATGGAAATGGAAGGGCGGTCAGGGAAAATAGATTTATGTATGGTTATGTAGCGTTTGACATTTTGACTGACTCGAGTCTCAGCTGAAACGGGTTGGGTCGCAAAAAAAAGCTGGCTTGAATCCTAACAGCCCGGAGTTTCAGCTTAAAGGCGTGTGAGCCCACTACGGCAAGGAGAACGCCGGGGTACTGCAATTAAATTATAACCCCACCTAATATCAAATTCGCAAAAGATAGAATACCGATATACTCTCCCTTATCTTCTACGGGGGCGCGGCGAATATCGGCGCGAGTCATGAGTCTAACCGCGTAGCGCACATCCATATCTGCCGGAAGCGAAATAACGGGCTTGGTCATAATCTCGTACACGTTTACGTTTTCCGGCGACTGCTCTGGCAGCACCACTTTCTTAATAATATCCTGTACCACCACTATCCCTGTGGCGTCATTTGAGTTGCGCCTAGATACCAATAGCGCATCGCTTTTTTTTATGCGCATCATTTCTGCGGCTTCACCTGCGGTTGCCATCCCGTCGATGTAGTGCAGCTCTGAGGTCATAACATCTCGTACGCGGATTATTTTTTTGGGTTCTTCGCTCATTACGTGGTTTTTTGATTATTAAAGATACTGCTCACGGGCCTGTTCTCGAAATCTTTTCATTTGGCTTTCAATACCCGCCACTTCATCGATCGCGACTGAATAAGCGATTCCCGCGCCAGATTCCTGAAGCTGTACTTCTTCGTTTAGCGCTTTTATAATAATTTCTGAAACGTGTTCTTCTACCACGAAAAGTACAACATCGGTGGGGCCCTCTATGGTTAGTCCAAAAAAGGTTTTTTTGTCTTCGCCACCAATTCCCCGGGCGGGGATGATGGTGGCGCCGGTGGCGCCAGCAGATTTCGCCGTATCGATCACCTGATCGGTGAGGTCTCTTTTTACGGAGGCTATGATAAGTTTGAAGCGCATGGTTTATCGTTTTGAGAGTTTGACAAGTATTGATTTTATTTGGATATAGGCCATCACAGTGATGATCGGAAACATGCAAGCCATAGCGATCAAGCCAAACCCGTCGAGCGCGGGACTGCGACCGGGAATGGCCTGAGAAAGGCCGAGCCCTAATGCCACCACAATGGGCACCGTCACTGTAGATGTGGCTACGCCGCCGCTATCGTAAGCCAGGGCGATCAGATCCTTGGGCGCGGCGATGGTCTGAATGATCACCACCACATAGCCCGCGAGGATAAATACGTAGGGCTCAATCCCCGCGATAATGCGGTAGGCACCCAGTACCAGAGCTAGAGCTACTCCAGATGCCACTGCGATCCGCAGTCCGGTTTGGGTGATTTGTCCGCCAGATACTTCGCTCGCTTTCATTGCTACGGCAATCAGGGCGGGTTCGGCCACGGCCGTCGCAAAGCCGATGCATCCGGCAAAAATGTAGACCCAATAATAC
>JAIVHP010000073.1 GCA_020201045.1 Flavobacteriales bacterium | reverse complement strand
ACTTTTGGCTACCTCGAAAACATCCCCTATCGCCAAAAGATTGAAGACCGACTTACCGAACTGATCAACTACCCGCGCATGTCGTCGCCCATGAAAGTGGGAGACTATTATTTTTTCTACAAAAATGATGGTTTGCAAAATCAATCGGTTATCTACTTCCAAAAAGGAAGAGATGGAGAGCCGAAAGTATTTATTAATCCAAATGAGCTTTCTGAAAGCGGCACTGTATCGGTGAATCTCCTTGGAGCATCGAACGACAATAAATACATGGCATACACCCAATCTGATGCGGGCTCCGACTGGAGTACCGTGTACTTTCGCGAGATAAAATCAAACACAAAGCTAGACGATGCTCTTGAATGGGTGAAATTTACCGGCGCTGCCTGGGATGAAAACGGATTGTACTACAGCAAATATCCGGCGCCCGAAAAAGGGATGGAGCTATCTGCCGACAATAAAGACCACAGTATTTACTACCACAAAATCGGCACCCCGCAAAGCGAAGACCAGCTCTTTTATCGCAACCCCGACAATCCCAACCTTTACCATTGGTGCAGCATCACCGAAGACGACCAATACCTGGTAATGTATGCAGCTTCCGGTACCGACGGATTCGAAACTTTCGTAAAAGATCTAAGCTCAGACGGAAAACTCACCAAAATCTGTTCGGGATACGCCAACAAAACAACAATTGTAGACCACAAAGACGGTAAGTTTTACGCCTTAACGGATATCGATGCTCCCAATTATCGGGTCGTGAGCTTTTCGCCCGACGACTATGCCGAAGAAAACTGGGAAGATGTAATCTCTGAAAAGGACGAAACCCTCGTGAATATGTCAAAAGGCGGCGGCTATCTTTTTGCCGAGTACTTGAAAAACGCCACATCAAGAGTTTACCAGATGAATTACGACGGCACCGCCGTCCGCGAAATTGAGTTTCCGGGTCCCGGAAGCGCAGGTGGCTTCAGTGGCAAGAAAGACCGCGAGAAGTTATTCTACACCTATACATCTTTTAATTACCCCACCACTATAATGGAATACGATGTAAAAACGGGTGAATCGACTGTGTTTAACCAACCCGAACTCGCCTTTAACCCCGAAGATTTTGAAACGAAACAGGTTTTTTACACGAGCGAAGATGGTACAAAAGTTCCCATGTTTATCGTCCACAAAAAGGGCATTGAGCTAGACGGCAAAAATCCAACTTTGCTCTACGGTTATGGTGGATTTAATATAAGTTTAACCCCGAGCTTTAGCACATCAAACATCGTTTTTATGGAAAACGGGGGTGTTTATGCGCTGGCAAATTTGAGAGGTGGTGGCGAATTTGGTGAGTCCTGGCATAAACAGGGAATGAAAGAAAACAAGCAGAATGTTTTCGACGATTTTATTGCAGCGGCGGAATACCTGATAGATCAAAAATACACGAGTCCGGAAAAGCTCGCCATTCGCGGCGGCTCAAACGGTGGACTACTCGTAGGCGCGGCCATGACACAGCGACCCGATTTATTTGCCGTTGCCCTACCGACAGTTGGGGTGATGGATATGTTGAGATTCCAAAAATTCACAGTCGGTAAAGGCTGGGTACCCGAATTCGGTAGCGCCGATAGCAGCAAAACCGAATTTGAGTACTTAAAGGCTTACTCTCCCCTTCATAATTTAGAAGATGGAACGCGCTATCCTTCTACCCTGATTACGACGGGCGATCACGACGATCGCGTTGTACCGGCTCACTCCTTTAAGTTTGCCGCGCGCATACAGGAAGCTCATGCAGGTGAAAATCCCGTTTTAATTAGAATTGAAACCAATGCGGGACACGGAGCCGGAAAACCCATATCAAAGGTTATTGAAGAGCAGGCAGACATCTGGGCCTTCACTTTTTACGAGATGGGAATCGAGTCACTGGATACGGCTAAAGCAGTAAATGACTAAGAACATTCTTCGAAGAAATATGGGGGTCACAGCATTAGGTGTGGCCCTTATTTTTCGTTTTATATTCGAATGGTGGCCAAATTTTCAGGAATCGGTTTACACGGGAGCCGTTTTTCCCGCCTTGCGTACGGGACAAGATTTTATTTCTATAATCTGGTTTGTTCCCGGTTGGTATGTTTTTGCGCTAATATGCTTTGTTTGGCTCGTTTGGCGCTTTCCACGATCGGGAAAATGGAGGCGATTTGGGAAAAGGCTCGCCAATTTTCTCGGCGGTGGGCTGGCTTTGTTTATGCTCTTTTTCGGCTTACAGTATACCGATCGTGGATTTGCACATCGGCTCTCCCTGCCGCCCACTCCAGAAAAAGCAGACCTGCAGCGCGTGTACAAAGACGTGATGGAGTCGGCGAACGAGCGGAGAAGATCTATTCCGGGGATAGATACCTTACCCCATATCGTTGCGCTAAGCCAAATACCCACTGATGATGAGATTACCAATTGGGTTCGCGATGAAATGGCGAAAAACAATTACCCTACTGCCCATCTCTCGCCCAGAATTCAGTCGATAAGACCCCGAGGGGTACTCCGAAGACTTGGAATATCGGGTATTTACAACCCCTTTACCGGAGAAGCAAATGTAGATGCTGCTCTTCCCAGCATCCAAAGGGTTTTTGTTGTTGCCCACGAGTTGGCTCACGCCTACGGGGTGACCAGCGAAGCAGAAGCAAATTTTGTTGCCTATCTGGCCTGTTTACATAGCGGAAATTCGGTGGGAGAATACGCCGCCGACTATGCACTTTGGCGACAAGTGGCCAGCGAAGTAACTAAAGTTTACCCGAAGGAAGTGATTGAAATGCTCGCGGCCGATATCCCACCGGAACTACAAGCCGACAGGAAAGCAATTATTGAAGCCTACTTTGAGCACCGCGCCTATTTTCCAAAAGTATCAAGGCAGGTAAACGAAACGTACTTAAAACTTCAGGGCGTAAAAGACGGTGTAGAAGATTACGACCGTTTCCTTCAGCTTTATCTCGCCTGGTCTTCTAAGCCAACCGGAAACTAATCTCTTACGATGATAAGTGGCATTTGCGATTTCGCGTGCTTCTCACCATCAACACCCATCGCCATATAGGTTACGTAATAACGGGTATTCGGCGTTCCGAAATCTGTAGCACTTGTGCCCCATTCAAAATCAATATCCCGGGTTTCAAAAACGGTTTTACCATTCTCGTCTGTTACCAGCAAGTAGAAATCTTCAATGTTCTTGGCATACCCCACTTTGTAGGAGTCGTTCAATCCATCACCGTTTGGTGTGAAAATATTGGGCAGGACTATCTCCGATCCTTCTTCTACTACAATTTCAATCTCATCGTATTGCCTTTCACCGTCTTCGCCGTAAGCGGTTAGAGAGATTCTGTACGTTCCGGGTTCATCGAATTCCACTTCCGTTTGAGCGGTTTGAGCGGTGCCTTTCTGGCCCATATCCCAAAAGTACTCCGCTGCTTGTCCAGCGTTTCGCAACTGCACAGATAGCGGGGCAAATCCAGTGGTAACATTCGCTTCGATTTGCGCTTTAGTGGCAAAAGATGCTACGTCGGTTTCCGGGGCGGGTTCGCTTGCAGCATTCTCTGCAGCAGGTTGTTTTTCAGTCGATTCATTTGACGGTGCGGCTTCGTTAGCGGCAGTTACGTCCGGACTTGTATCAGGCTTCGAGTCTCCTGTGTGGCTTGCCCCTTCGTCTGAATTAGTTTGATCAGCGGAAGCATCCATTTCGGTATGCGCCATATCACCTTGCTTAGCAACAGTCTGTTCGGCAGTCACATCATCGGATTCATCAGCCATTGATTCAGCGATTTGTACCTTTTCGGTTAGATCACTTGGTTCAAAATCTTCAAACCGGGCGGTCTGTAGCGATGTTTCGGGATTATCTAATCTGTCTGTTTGCGCTTCAACAACTTCTACCAATGCTGTTTTGGTGTAATTTGTTTCCGAAGAATTGTTATCGCTTTTGAGCGCGCTATGCGTTGCCAGCGATCCGAGCATAATAACTCCAGCGGCAGCACCAACGCCAAAACCGGCACCAAAGCCGGCAGCACTGCTTCCGCCATCATTAGCTGCGGGAGGTGTAGGCGTTGATATAGCCGACTGAATTGTCTCCCATGCACCTTCCGGCACCGCAGCTTCGGCATTTCTGAGTTGTTCCCCTATTTGTATTTCAAAAAGATCCTTATCCACTTAAAGCCTCTTTATATTCTTGATTAATTAATATCCTCATGTAGGCTTTCGCCTTTCTGTACTGTGTTTTGGAAGTACTTTCCGTAATTCCAAGTTGCTCTGCTATTTCTTTGTGGCTGTATTCTTCAACCACGTAAAGGTTAAAAACCGTTCGGTAACCGGTGGGCATTTGCCTTACCAATTCCAATATTCTATCTCGGGAGATTTTTGTCTCTTCATCTTCAAACGGATCGGTAACATCTTCACTCTCCATTTTAAACTCCACTTCAAAAAGTGAAACATTGTCTTTCTGCCGCTTATTTCTCCTCAGGTGATCGAGTGCATTGTTTACCATCGTTCTTCTTATCCATGCACCCAACGGACCCTTTCCATTATACATATCCAATTTTTGAAAAACTTTTATAAATCCGTCCTGGAACATGTCCTGAGCTTCATCATAATCGCTTCCATAACGCAAACACACAGCCATCATTTGTTTAGAAAACCTTTGAAACAGCTGGGTTTGCGCACGATCGTTACCGTTTATACAAGCCTTTGCCAACTGTATGTCTTCCACTTCGCTATGAGTTGCCTTTTGCATAATGACTATTCGGGTTGCCAATAGTTGTCTTGCACCCTATTTAATTGAAATAATTCTCATTTTTTAAGAAATGCTACCCTTAAGATCGTTCATTTTAGTCAGAAATAAAACCCATCGGCGACTAATATTTCGGGCTATATTCGGAAGCTACCGGTAAAATTGGCCATAAAAAAGCCGGTAATGTATCCATCACCGGCTGCATTTTTTTAGCTTTAGACTATTGGAAGTCGAGCTTTAATCGATCTGAAATTTCGCAGGCTCGAATTCCAGAAAGGGTTTCGCGATTAATATCACAATGGTGCCTTTTCGGCTTTTCCTTCTGGAGCGACATACTCCGGAAGGTTTTTTGGAAAGGGCCGAATGATAAGCCTGATATCGCGATTGTAATTAAAGAAGTTGTAAGACCAGTTGAAGAATACAACCACCCTATTTCGGAAACCCACCAGCGCCATAAGGTGCACAAACATCCAAATAAGCCAGGCAAAAGCGCCTTGCGATTTCCAACTTCCAATTTCTACAATTGCGCGTGTTCGGCCTATGGTTGCCATAGTGCCGGGATCTTTATATTCAAACGGACGCATTTCTTTGCCCATCACCTTCCGAGTTAGGTTTTTACCAAGCCACTTGCCTTGCTGAATAGCAGGTTGAGCAACCTGGGGTTGCCCTTCCGGGAATTTTGGCGTTTCCATATGTGCCAAATCGCCAATGGCGTAAAGCCCGTCAAATCCTTCCACTTTATTGAATCGATCGACAGATATTCTATTTCCTTTCTGGATAACATCGCCGGGTAGCCCTTTGGGCGGCATGCAATGCACCCCCGCAGCCCAAATAAGGGTTTGGGTAAGCATGGGCTTGTTGTTGGTCGTGATTCTTTTGCCGTCGAAATCTTTTACCATGGTATTTAGCCATACCTGAACACCGAGTTCTTCAAGATATTTTTGAGCTTTAAGCGAACTCTTTTCTTCGAAAGGTGGCAATACGCGATCCATGCCTTCCACGAGGTGAATGCTCATCCGGCGGAAGTCTAAATCGGGGTAATCGGTGGGCAATACGTGCGCTTTCAATTCGGCGATGGCACCTGCCAGCTCCACGCCAGTGGGCCCCGCCCCGACAATAACAATATTCATTAGGCTCTCGCGCTCCTTTAAATCGTCGGTGAGTAGTGCAGATTCAAAGTTTTGAAGAACGAGTGAGCGAATATTCAGCGCTCCCGGTACCGATTTCATTCCCATCGATAGCTTCTCGATGGTTTTGTTTCCAAAAAAATTAGTTACCGTTCCGGTGGCTAAAGCCAGATAATCGTAGTCCAGCTCGCCGATGGTAGTCACGGCCTTCTTCTCTTCCGGGAGCACCTCGAGTACTTCCGTCATCCTAAAGTAAAAGTTTGGCCGGTTTTTAAATATCTTACGCAGGGGATACGCGATGCTGTCGGGCTCTAACCCGGCG
>JAIVHP010000002.1 GCA_020201045.1 Flavobacteriales bacterium | reverse complement strand
ATACTTTACCGTTCTGGGCATGGCAAATATTCCAAGCAGAATACTGGTAGTCATAATCATGATGAAAACGTACCCCACCCAGAATATGCCCTTTGTACCGAAAGTGATTCCAAATAATGTTTTCTGCAATTCTACCGGAAATAGCTGCTGTGTGCCGATAATCAGCAATACAACAGCCACCATTGTAATGTAAAACAACTCGTCTAGCAATGCAGAAACCAGCACAATTGCCGTGCTCTTACCGAGCTTTATTTTCTCCCTGTGAAGTATAAACATGGCAATTCCCGAACCGCCAACCACACTGGGGGTTAAGGCAGATGCAAACTCCCAGAGCATAATAACCCTAAAACTCTTCCGCCAGGAGAGCTCGTAATCGGTGAGGACACGTATGCGATACATGTACGCCAAATCTCGCATGGCCATTGCGCACAGCGCCAAAAAGATCCAAAGGGAACTGAAATAAGTCCACTCGATGTCGCCAAGTGTATCCTTGTAGGTTCTCAGGCGATATTGTCCCTCGCAATCTCCAACTTTTTTAAACTCCTCCTCGTCGGCCGTATTGGGAATGCCATCACCGTTGGCATCAACCCACTCGTAATTTCCGCAGTCGTTGCCGAAAACTTCTTCGTAGCGCGTATCGTTGAGATTAAAATAAAGAAGAAGGGTAGCGACTGCCAACCCCAAAAAAACCGGAACGATTATACGCCGGGTATTCAATTTCTTTACAATGTCTTCTTCCTTCGCCTGCAATGAATGTTATTTAAAACGGTTGCGGTACATTTGCCGCCGACTTCCACGCAAAAGTACATGAAAGCAAACGTTTGACATGAAGAAATTTTATTATCTCCAAACCTGCGATACGTGCAAACGCATTCTAAAAGAACTCCGTTTACCCGAAGATGTGAAAATGAGAGAAATCAAATCTGACCCGCTTACGGAAAAAGAAGTTGACCAACTTGCTACAAAAGCGGGGTCTTATGAAGCCATTTTTAGCAAACGCGCTCGCAAATACAGGTCTCTGGGATTAAACGAGCGCGAATTATCCGAGGCGGTCTATCGCGAGAAAGAATTGACCTTGCGAGCGCTGCTTTCCGAAAAGCTCGTTCGCGGAAAAGTAGATCTCACCATCTACACAGAGGAAGCCGATGGCGATAAAAAAGTGAGCATTAACCAGAGTTTAGCTCTCTCGTACTTAGATGAATTGAAAACGCTTTCGAAAAATGCCAACCTGGACTTAAGCAGCGATGTATTGCGAACCGTACTGAACATGCCCGACGTATTGCAGTCTGAAAAGTCGGAACTTCAAGATGATGAATGGGCTACCGTAGAAGGCGTTATAGCAGATGCTGCAGCAAAGCTTCAAAATTTCAGAAAAGACGAAGGTGCCCGTCTGGAAAAGGATATTCAGCAGCGAATTGAAAATATCGAAAAGCTGAGACAGGAAGTTGAGCCACACCTCCACGATCGACTAAAAGGCGTTCGCGAGCGCATCGAAAAAAATATTCACGATTTGCTCAATGAAGATCAGGGCGAAAAAAATCGACTCGAGCAAGAGATTATCTACTACCTCGAGAAACTCGATATCACCGAAGAACACGTAAGGCTCAAAGGCCACTGTGCGTATTTTATCGAAACCATTCGGAATAAAGAAATGGCGGGAAAGAAACTCGCTTTTATTTCACAGGAAATCGGTCGGGAGATCAATACCATGGGATCTAAGGCGAACTATGTTCCCATCCAAAAATTGGTCGTACAGATGAAAGACGAGCTCGAAAAAATAAAAGAACAGTTGTTGAATATCGCCTAATGGAATCTGAAAAAGGTAGGTGTTTGATTTTTTCCGCTCCATCGGGTTCGGGTAAAACTACCATGGTTAGGCACTTGCTGCGCAAATTTCCAGACCTGTCCTTTTCTGTATCTGCTACTTCTCGTGAACCCCGAATGGGAGAAACTCCTGGTAAAGACTATATATTCTTATCTGCTCAGGAATTTAGAGAGAAGATTAAAGCAGGCGAGTTTTTAGAGTGGGAAGAAGTTTATCCCAATCGGTTTTACGGCACCTTAAAAAGTGAAGTAAGGAGAGTGTGGGCGGAGGGAAAACACGTTGTTTTTGATGTGGATGTGGAGGGCGGCGTGAGCCTCAAAGAAATTTTTGGAGCCAAAGCACTGGCTGTTTTCGTGCAGGCTCCTAGCGTGGCCATTCTCGAACAACGACTCAGAGCGCGGTCGACGGAATCTGAAGAGAGCATACGCGCCAGGCTGGGGAAGGCAGAAAAAGAGTTGGCCTATGCGAGCAAATTCGATACCGTTCTCATTAACGACAATTTGGACGAAGCGCTTGAACGAGTAGAGCAATTGACGCGAGAATTTTTAGATGCATGAAGAAAGTAGGACTGTACTTTGGTACTTTCAATCCGATACACGTTGGCCATTTAATCATTGCCAAGCCATCATATACCATTCACACCCTGCTGGCTCTGGAAGAAAAGCACCCAACAACCGAATTTGCTCTAATTATGGGCGAAGATAATTTGCGAACCCTACACAAGTGGAAAGGTTTTGAAAGCATTTTAGAGAACCACAATATCTACGTTTACCCCCGCCCGCTGACCATTCAGGAAAAGGAAGACCTAAAATCGCATCGCACACCTGCAAAGCTCACAAATCACCCGAAAATATTAAAGGTAGACGCCCCGGTAATGAAACTCTCATCGAGCTTTATACGCAAAGCGATAAAAGAAGGCCACAACGTGCGCTACCTGCTCACCGACCCCGTTCACAAGTACATCTCCGAAATGCATTTTTACGAGTCCTAATCATTTTGGCACATCGTTTGTTTTTAAGCCTACAACACAAAAACAACGATTATGAATTTCGAAAAAATTAGTGCCGACCTTCTTTCAAAAGCCAAAGAATTGATGCGGAAAGGAGATGTGAGTACGTACCTGGCAACACTGGTTCAAATCCAACACCTTCGCCTTGAAAAGGCAACCGTGAGAACACGCAAATAGTCTAAACGATCTGTTTATCTTCGCAAGAGATGAGCGAAATCAGAATAGACAAGTTTATTTGGGCAGTACGGCTTTACAAAACGCGATCTATTGCAGCAGATGCGATAAAATCGGGACACATTCACATTAATGAATCGGAAGTTAAGCCTTCGCAGAATGTAAAGCAAGGCGATATTATAAAAGTAAAACGCAACCCCATCTGGCGCTCCTATAAAGTTCTAGTGCTACTCAAAAAAAGGGTTGGTGCCAAGCTGGTTCATCAATACATCGAGGAGTGTACACCCGCCGAAGAAATTGAAAAGCTGGAAATGATGAAGATGATGCCCGGTTTTCAAAGGGAAAAAGGGAAGGGCCGGCCTACAAAGCGAGAGCGGAGAAAACTCGATGATTTTGAATCGTGGTAGACCTTAAATTAGTGAAAGCGGGAATAGCAGACATTCCCGCCATTCAGAAGCTGGCCAAAGAAATATGGCTCCCCACTTTTGGTGCGCTTTTCAGCGGAAGCGAATTAAAAGAGCTTTTCGAGGGAATGTACAATCGGGAAACCCTGCATAGCACACTCCAAAACCCGAGCTACACCCTGTTTTTTATTTGCTCCAATGCCGAAGAAAAGACACTCGGATACTGCGCTGTAGAGCGTAAACAACACGCGCTAAAACTCGATAAAATCTATGTTTATCCCAGTTTACAGGGTTCTGGCATCGGCCGGGCTGTTATGTTGAAAGTATACGAGATGGCCGAAAACAAGGGCCTTTCCAGGGTAGAACTCCGCGTAAATCGCTACCACCAAAAATCCATTTCATTTTACGAAAAACAAGGCTTTAAAATCGTAGAATCTGTAAACTTCCCCGCTCCAAACGGTTATGAATACGAAGATTACATCATGTTGAAAAAACTTTGAACCGCTTGTAAATCGAGCGTCGCGCTCATCCCAATTTACCTGACTTAATTGTACTCCTACCGTAAGTTTGTATCGTAAACATTAAACAAACTAAACAAATAAGTCATGAAATCACTATTTAGCGTAATGGTTTTGGTCTTATGCATCGGAATACAGGGATTCGCAACAACCGATACAACCAAAACAAAAAGAAAAAAATCAAAGAAAACGGAGCAGGTTAGAATCATCCTTACTCCGGGAGAAGAAAAACTTTTCAATCAGGGAAAACTGGGGGAGTACGAAAAAAATACACCGTATTACCTATACAGCACTACAGAACAGCTCATTTTTTCTGAGCAGGTAAGACAAACCCGAAAAAACAACTGATTTCGTTTCGCAACAACTATAATCAGTTTACGTGGGCGCCCAAAAGTGGGCGCCCTTTTTTTGTTTGAAATAGGGCTTAATGTTTCAATATACTATTCCATTCAACTCTCGTTTGGTTTACTCGGATCCTTTGCTATTCTTATCTTGTTCTGACTTTTTTCGAACGCTTGCGGAAGTTTTTTTTCCAGACCTGCCGGATTTAGCATCCGGTTCTTCTAGTTTTTGGGATGCCCGTTTTCTCCGAGAGTTGTAAGTTGATGTTTTTTTCTTTCTATCAATCTCATATCGCTGGATTAACACTTTGGGGTCTAAGCCAAACCGAGCCTCCAACTCGCGAATGGCATTCAGACTTAAAGCCCGCTTTCTGTTCATGACTTCAGAAACATGGGCTTCACTTGTTGCTATTACCCCCACAAGGTCTTTTCATTAAACGATACGCATTTCCCTTTATGTTAAAGCAAATCCGACTATTTTCAAGAATGGAAGCGGAAGGGTAAAACTCCTTCACTTGATTGTAGTTCTCAAATTTTCGGCCTTTAAAATCTTTACACCAGGTCCGCAGGCTTCCCGCAGCTTCGGGATGTTTCCGCGCAGCTTCGTAAATCATTTTCTGACTGATTATGTGCAATTCCTTATTCCTTAACCGCATTAAAGATACAAAAAGTTCCCATATACGGGAAGCTCACTGCCCTACGCCCTAAAGATTCTAAATCGTTTATCCATTATGGTATTCAGTTGGGGAATGTCTCAGCTCATTCTTATAAAAACAACTTTCGAGCTTGTAATCAAACGGTAGCTGAAACGGAGTAAAATCTATTTACGAATTTTAAGATAAAGGGTTTAGTATGCCACTTCGTTGTACCACCAAGGGCTCCGGGTACGATCACTCAAAAAGTACGGTTGCAACGACGATCTACTTTAACCAAAAAAGAAGCCCCTAACCAATTAAGGCTAAGGGCTTCAGGGTTTGGCACTTCGTTGTCCCACCAGGGCTCCCCGATACACCACCCACAGGCTTACGCCGGATCGGGATAAACTTCTCGCCTGAACGAATACGTAAAAAAAGAAACCCCTAACCAGTTAAGGCTAAGGGCTTCGGGTTTGGTACTTCGTTGTCCCACCAGGGCTCCCCGATACACCACCCACAGGCTTACGCCGAATCGGGATAAACTTCTCGCCCGAACGAATACGTAAAAAAAGAAACCCCTAACCAGTTAAGGCTAAGGGCTTCGGGTTTGGCACTTCGTTGTCCCACTAGGGCTCGAACCTAGACTCTTCTGGACCAAAACCAGACGTGTTGCCAGTTACACCATGGGACAATTGCTAAAAGCGAGTGCAAAAGTATAACTTTCTCCCCATTCGTCAAAGATTCTTAAAAAAATCACAAATAAGAAAAAAGAAATAGAAGTGTAGCCACCTGAACCGTTAGCAGCTATCATATTTTCTTATTTTCGCACCATAACGTACACCGTATGACATTTAGAAAGGCGAATCTCGTAACTGGCTGGAGTGTTTTTTTAGTTTCCACCATCGTTTATGTTCTGACCATTGAGCCTACAACCAGCTTTTGGGACTGCGGCGAGTTTATAACCACCGCTTACAAACTCGAAATAGGCCATCCTCCGGGAGCTCCACTTTTTATGCTTCTCGGTAGAGTATTCTCGGCATTTGTGCCCCTGGAAGTGGTTCCGGTAACTATCAATATACTGTCGGCGCTGAGCAGCAGCTTCACCATCTTATTTCTTTTTTGGACCATCACCCACTTTGGGTATAAGATGGCTGCAAAAGATGGCGGTATCGACAGCGGAAAGCTTATCGCCATTATGGCTAGCGGAACGGTTGGCGCATTAGCCTTTACTTTTTCCGATTCTTTTTGGTTTTCGGCAGTAGAAGGAGAAGTCTACGCCATGTCGTCGCTGTTTACCGCTGCGGTGTTCTGGGCGATTTTGCGCTGGGAAAGCCTGTCGGACGGTAAAAATGAAATGCGTTGGATTATTGCCATCTCCTATCTTATCGGCTTATCTATCGGTGTTCACCTCTTGAACCTTCTCGCCATACCGGCAATGTGTTTTGTGGTGTACTTCAAAAGATATGAGCCTTCTACGAAAGGAATTATCTGGACGGGACTTATCTCCCTTCTCATCTTGGGATTTATCCAGGCGGGTATAATTCCAGGTGTGGTGTCGCTTGCCGGAAAGTTTGAACTGCTTTTTGTAAACTCAATGGGCTTACCTTTTAACACCGGCGTTATTGTTTACGCCGTGTTGGCAATCGGGCTATTGGTTTTTGGGCTTTATTACACACACAAGCACAACCACCCGGTATTAAACACCATTGTTCTTTCGATAGTCGTAATAATCATGGGGTACTCTACATTCGCCACCATCGTGATTCGCTCTTCGGCCAATCCACCACTCGACGAGAATAATCCGGAAAATGTTTTCACGCTCTTATCTTACTTAAACAGGGAGCAATACGGCGACAGGCCCCTGGCTTTTGGCCAGTACTGGAACTCCCCACAAGACAGATCGAACGCCAGGGCAGACGGCAAACCGGTTTATGCGAAAGCCTATGTTATAAAAAACAAAGGTGGAAGAACGGTTCAATGGTTCTCAACAGAATTTGATGCAAAAAAATACCTCGCCGAATCCGACAATCCGGGTTACACCATAGAAGACGAATATGTAATTTCTGCCGACGGGGAAAATTCAGTAGTGCGTTACGACCCAAAGTTTACAGCGCCGTTTCCGCGAATGTACAGCTCTCAAGAGTCGCACGTAGAAGCCTACAAGCAGTGGTCTAATTATAAGGGAACTCCTATACGGACAACTGGAAGCGATGGCGAACCTACCATTATCAACAAGCCCACGATGGGCGAAAACCTTCGCTTTTTCTTTCGCTATCAGGTAAACTGGATGTATTGGCGGTATTTTATGTGGAATTTTTCCGGCCGACAGAACGACGTTCAGGGTCAAGGCGATTTGTTGAACGGCAACTGGCTTTCGGGAGTGAATTTCATCGATAACGAACGGCTCGCATCTCAAGATAATCTTCCCGGTAGCTTCAAAGAAAATTTCGCCTACAATAAATTCTTTATGCTTCCCTTTTTACTGGGCTTGATAGGGTTTATTTACCTCTTGTACAAAAGACCCGACGACTGGTTCGTGAGCTTTTTGCTTTTCCTACTCACCGGTATTGCCGTCGTAATTTACCTGAACCAAACTCCGTATCAGCCCCGCGAGCGGGATTACGCATACGCCGGTTCTTTTTACGCCTTTGCCATATGGATCGGATTGGGGGTTTACGCCTTGTTCGATGCTGCCTTCAGTATTAATAAGCGACAATTATCGCGGATTGCAATGTACTCCATCGGGGCAGGTGCGGTAATTTACGCTTTTGAAGCCATGGGCAACAACAGTCATTTTTTCTCTTACTCAGTGCTTTACCTCAGTGTGATTGGCGTGGTGCTTTTTGCAGTTTTTTACGCCATTGGTCAATCCGTGAAAAACTCGGTGGTAATTGCGACACTCGCCGCACTGGTAACCCTACCCGTTCCCATTCTCATGGCTGCCGACGGCTGGAACGACCACGACAGATCAGACCGCTATACCGCCAGAGATTTTGCCGCTAACTATCTGGAGAGTTGCGAACCTAATTCCATACTGTTTACCAACGGCGATAACGATACTTTCCCGCTCTGGTATGCCCAGGAAGTGGAAGGTATAAGAACAGACGTGCGGGTGGTAAACCTGAGCTTGCTCAATACCGATTGGTACATCAACCAGATGAAACGGAAGGCTTACGAATCAGACCCGTTGCCTTTCTCCCTGGAAGAAACGAAATACAGACAGGGAACGCGCGATGTGGTTTTTATGGACGAATCGAGCAATCAGAAAAAAACAGCAGTTGACGTTGGCAGAGCCATTTCATTTATTGCAAACGACAACAATATGCGGAGCATGGGTGGCGACAAGGTGTCTATATTGCCTACCAAAAGCTTCTATGTTCCTGTAGATAAAGAGAATGTGGTTGCAAATGGCACCGTAAGTGAGACAGATACCGCAAATATTGTAGATAGAGTAGAGTGGAGAATAAACAGAAGTTATCTCCTGAAAAACAACTTAATGCAATTAGACCTTCTCGCCACAAACGATTGGGAACGCAAAATATACTTTGCGGTGACCACGGGTCCAGATAGCTACATCAACCTCGACGAATACTTCAAACTCGTTGGTTTGGCTTATCAGCTCGTGCCAATCAAAAGTCCAAAGAGCCCGAATCCGAATATGTTTGGAAGCGTGAATACGGAAAGAATGTACGAGAATGTTATGGAGAAATTCAAGTGGGGTGGAATGGATAGTGAGGATGAAATTTACATGGATGAAAACAATATCCGGATGACGAATAATATTCGTTTGCAATTCGCCAACCTCGCCGAGCAACTTATCGAAGAAGAAAAGATTGATAAGGCCAAAAAAACGCTCGATAAATGCGTAGAAGTAATGCCAAACCACAACGTGCCTTTTGACCGGCTGATGGTTCCAATCATTCAAAATTACTACCGCGTTGGTGAAGACGAAAAGGCAAATGAAATTCTGGGAATTCTCTTTGATAAATCTTCTGAAGAATTTGAGTATTTCATGAGTACGGATGTGGAGAATGCCGTTCAACTCCGCCAAGACATTCAAATGAGTTATCAGGTAATGCAGCGTCTACACTCTTATGTAACTCAGGCTTACCCGCAGGAAGAGCTGGGAGAAAAAATTGACGCAAGATTTGAAGAGATGGACAAGATGTTCGATGCCAAAATTCAGGAAATGGAAGCATACAGAGTCAAGGAGTCCGTGAAATTTTAATCGCACCATGTACTTCTCCAAAACTCCAGATATTGTTAAGCCTCTGGCATCCGATTTTTTGTGGAGTTTTCCGAGAGATGCGAAGGATATTTACCTCACTTTCGACGATGGGCCGACCCCCCAGATTACCGGTGAGATATTAAACACCCTTGATAAATTTCATGCAAAGGCAACATTCTTTTGCATAGGTGGAAATGCAGCGGCCAACCCCGAAGCGTTCGAAGAAATACAGCGTCGCGGTCACTCGGTAGGTAACCACACCTGGAACCATATGAATGGATGGGAATATTCCGATTTTTCTTATCTGCGAAACGTATTAGAGTGCTCGTCTGTTGTGGCATCGAATTTATTCAGACCGCCGTACGGGCGGATAAAACGCTCTCAAGCCCGATCTTTAAAGAAACGCTTCACACTGGTAATGTGGGATGTGTTGAGCGGAGACTGGGACAGAACGATAAGCCGCGAAAAATGCCTGAAAAATGTAACTTCAAATGCGCGCGAAGGGAGTATTATCGTTCTGCACGACAGCGAAAAAGCTTATAAAAACATGAGCTACACCCTTCCCAGAATACTGGAATATCTTATCGAAAAAGGTTACCAATTTAAATCTATTCGTCAGACTCCAGCCGCGCGGAGCGCTTTTTCCAATTCGCTCTTGGGCTGAGCACCTGAAGCGCGCCAAACCGGTTTACCATCTTTGAATATAATGAACGTCGGCACCCCTCTCACATTAAATGCCTTTGATGCACCCGGATTTTTGTCTATGTCTACTTTTATAATCTTTACGCTATCTCCCATCTCACCGGCGAGTTTTTGAAGCACCGGAGTCATTGTTTGACAAGGGCCGCACCATTCGGCAAAAAAATCTACCAGAACAGGTTTTCCAGAATTTATGGTCTCTTTGAACTTCGACATGGCCTTGTGTATTAATGTTGTTGATCGCGTTTCCAGGAGTCATAACCTCCCTTTAAATCGTAAACCTCAGAAAATCCGTTTTCATTGAGGTATGCAAAAGCTTTTGCACTGCGCCCGCCCACTTTACAATAAACCAAAACCGGGTTTTCACGATCTAATTGCTCCACTTCGTTTACAAAATAATCCCACTGCATCACGTCAATATTTCGCGCGCCGGGAATCATTCCCTGAGATATTTCATTTTCTGTGCGTACATCAATAATCTGGATCTCGTTGTTGGCGAGTATTCGATCCAATTCTGAAACTTCGATCTTTTCAAATACCCGATCCTTCCCCGTGGCGTTGCTGCCGTTTTCTTCCTGGGCTTCTGCGCAAGAATTGAAAAACACCGCAAAAAGCAATATCAATGCACTGGAAATAGTTCTCATTAAATGGTTTATTTAAGCATTACAAAGGTAATATCATCTCATTAGACCGTCGGTAACTTCGGTTACAAAAAAATCCCTCCGCAAGCGGAGGGATTTTTAACTACCGTATTTGAATCCAGCTTTTCTAAAAATACCTGGGGTTCTTCGTTTTTACGTCGTTGTTAAAGAAATCGTAGGTGAGCATAACTTCATGAGATCCTTTGTGGTGTGTTCTCAGATTACTCGTTCCAAAATCGTAAGAGTATCCCGCCTGTAAATGCGGCGTAATTTGAAACGCAAAAAGTGCGGCGGCGGCGTCTTCAAACCTGTACGAACCCCCAACCCAAAATTTCTGAGCAATCAGGAAATTGGCCGTGATATCGAAGGTAATTGGCGCACCGGGTGTGTATCTTACCACAGTAGATGGCTTAAACATTACACCTCCGGAGTCGGCGCTCAGGTTAAATACGTAACCACCATGCAAGTAGTAATGTCTGACGCTTAAATCGTTTGATCCCCCACCATTGGGGTGGAGTTCATTCTCAATAACAGTGGGGGAAGCTACGCCAATATAACCGCGACTCCCGTAATAGTAGGCTCCAAAACCAAAATTCGGTAAAAACCTGTTCTCAACATTATTCGCGAAGGCGGGATCGTCGGGGTCAATGTTTTCGAGACTTCTCAAATCTGATTGAAAGACTTCGAATCCCGCTCTCAACCCGAACGAAAGCTTACTCTTCTCATTAATCTGGATTTTGTAGGAAAAATCTCCCCACACGCCTGTGTTGTTCGATGGTCCAATCCTGTCGTTTTGAAGGGTAAAACCCACCCCCAGATTCTCGTTAGGAAGCGGCGTGTGCAGGCTCAGCACCTGCGTAGATGGAGCACCATCTAAGCCCACCCATTGCTCTCGCCAAACGGCAGAGGCAGAAAAGGCATCTCTACTTCCCGCATAGGCTGGATTTATAATCAACTGATTCCACATATACATGGTGTATAAGGGTTGCTGCTGCGCAAAACTGCTTACTACAGAAATGCATCCCAACAGTAAGAGCCCAATTTTTATGCTTTTAAAATGATTCATGGTAAAATCTTTTAATGGTTGATATTTATCGGTTTAAGTAAACGTAACCCTTTCTTGGCTCCGATCCGTCACCTAAATCTAATATGTAAAAATATGTTCCTACCGGAAGAACGGAAGACGAGCCATCGCCTTGGTTCGGCTTCCCATCCCAGTCGTTGTTATAAGGTGTAGCCGCAAAAACCTGCCCACCCCATCTATTGTAGATTAGCAATTGATTTCCGGGGTACTGCGAAAGAGATTCAATGATCCATACATCCCCTACACCGTCTCCGTTTGGAGAAAATCCTTGAGGGATAACTAAATCGGTACAGTTTTCGTCAGAAACGTCAACAACCAGTTCGGAAGTAATTACACCGCAATCGTCGCTTGATACAGAGTATGTAAAACTGTAGGTGCCTTCCGTGTTTGGGTCAAAAGAACCGGAGATAAGCTCCCCATTCTCATCCTCCCACTGCCCACCAAAAGTAGCTCCGGGCAATAGCTCCAGCAAGTTAAACTCGGGATCGTCCAGGCAAATCAGAACTGGGTTTTGCGGGTTTCCGGCATTGGGCCCCTGAACTACCTCTATGTTTACAGTAGCTGATGCCGGTTCACACGGTACAGTTTGAACGGTGTAAGTTGCTGTAAACAGTCCCAGATCGTCAAAATTAACGACTGGATCAATTTCCGACTCATCCGCATCCGTCCAAACACCACCATTGTCCGGCTCCACTAAGAATTCGAATAAATCGACTTCTTCACCGCGACAAACGATTGATTCGCCCACTGAAACACCGGGGTTAGATTCGGGAACAACGGTTACTTCAAACGAAGTACTTCGGGCTCCGCAAGCATCGTTTTCAACTTCGTAAGTGTAGCCAAAAGTGCCCGGCGATTCCAGGTCTACCGTTTCAGAAATTGGATTCATAGCATCATCAAACCACTGTCCACCGTTCTGATTGCCTTCTATATAATCGAAAAGATTAATTTCTCCAGCATCAACACAAACGCTTAAATCGTCTATGGGCGAACCGGCTAACGGCACTCCAATAACATTTATGGTTACCTCAACATCTTCTGCCGGGCAGGGTTGAGAAACAATGGTGTACGTAAATTCAAAGTCTCCGGGTATGGTGAAGTTGAATGTCTCACCCACTTGCTCTCCATTGCCATTCGTCCATACACCACCTTCTTCTTCACCTTCGATATAGTCGAAAAGATCTATGCTTTCCTGGTCAAAACAAACTTCTGTTTCTTCAATAGCTTCGCCGGGAAATGGAACCTCCACAATAGTAACATCGGTTGTGGTTGTGGTGGGGCACCTGCCATCTACTTCGAAAATAACCTCGTAAGTTCCGGCTTCGCTTTCACCTGGATTGATAACTCCGGTTTCCGGATCGATTTCAAGACCGGGAACATCCGTTGTAAATACACCGGAACTAACCCCATCCTGGGTTACGCTTTGCAGGCCATCTGACATGCAAAAAGCTACCGCGTCGTATTCAATTTCATTGGTAAAGAAACAGGTAAGTGTAGGATCGTTTTCACCTTCTTCGTTTGGCTCTCCGTTTCCATTGAGGTCGGGATTCGTACCTGTGTGGGAGAAATCCTGGCCGTTAAAAGGTCCGTCTACACCGTTGTTAGGGCCAATATTCTTGCTGGTTACCGTAACCTGATTAAAGTATCCGTCCTGCTCGGCACCATTCATATCTACTCTTATGGTAAGGTCTATTGCATCGGCAGCGCTACCGGGTAAGCCACCGTTTCCGGGGAGCAAAGCCCTGTCTGAAACACCGTCGAAATCGGGATTCAAGCCACCACTCAAAGCGCCGAAGGCGATAGATGGTGTGCCGATTAACTCGGCTGTTGCTCCATCCGGCAATCCACCATTGATGTTTTCGATTACCTGAATGTTTTGTGATGCGTTCTCGCTAAAGTTTTCGACAAATATTCGATAGGTCACATCGAAAATCCGCGAACCGTCTGCAGTTTCCTCTATATTCTGAACTCCTTTTGCTGCGCCGAGTGTAGATGGACAGAAGGGAATACTAAATTCATTAGATGGAAATCTAAATCCGCAGGCGAGGTCTATTCCCTCAACAATATAGTTTCCAGAAAACTCCGGGAATAGTGTTGAATTGGTTTCGCCTTCAATTTCCTCACCATTGAAGTACCATTGGTAGGTATCGAACCCAAAGACTTGTAAAACGGCATTACCGGGAATACAGGGCAGGGTTCCGCTAATCCCCGTACTTAGCCCAACTACAGGCTCCAGGGTAAAACCACTAAAGTAACCGGCTGTACCTACCACACCATCGCGGGTGAGCAGAGCAACATTCATTACCGAATCACTCACAATGTTCACGTTGTTAGAAGGTGGGTCGAATGCGTAAGAAACCCAATCGTTTATTCCGGGAACCGGGCTTGCACCGGTAAGTGGATCGCTATCGTCATTGACAAATATCGTCGTACCAGCTTTGGTAATAATATTAATTCTACCCTGTCCGGTTCCGGAGGCCAAACTGTTTACAAACGGCAGGTTCACTTCCTTGGCACCCACACAATTAAGCGGTGGAATAAAGTTTAGCCCAACCGTAGGACCAATATTGCTGCTGGAACCGGAAAGTGTTTGATACATATACACCTTCTTATCGGTGAGCACATACATGTTGTCATCGCCGGAGAAATCTTCCGTATCGACAATGTAAAATTCACCTTCGTCAATGTTAGCCGCTGGCGTGGATTGTTCTTCGTTCAGAAAGATATTGGTGTCGTCTTCTGTCGCTACAATAATTGGGCGTTCGGTGCTTTCGTCTCCCAGTCCTTTTACCAAAATATACTCCTGCCCGGTAACTTCTGCGGGAACCAATTGGTCTGAACCGATGCATTGTCCATTTTCATTTCCGGCAAGCCACGAGCCCGAATTACAGACAATCGGTTTATCAGACGTTATACGGGTTCCATTGGCATTGTTAATCGTAGCGTCGTCGTATAGGGAGTGATCTACTCCTACCACATACGATTCAAACGCATCGAGTACAACGGTTATTTCTTCTCCGGGAGTTTGGCCAATATAAGAGATTGGATCCTTGATCAAGTCGATGGTAACGATCGTATTATCTTCCGTAGCCATCACAGAGATAAAGTGGTTTCGGCGCTCCGTATTCCAAACGTCGTTGTCGTTGTAGCGCGTGTAAACGTGACCGGAGTAAAATTGCTCGCCGAGGGCAACTTGCCCTTTCGAAGTGAGCGATGTTCCCTGTGAACCCGCTTTATGCCTCATGTTTACAAAGAATGGCTGAAAGCTCTCAAAGTACAATCCCTGCGATCTGATAGGCATGTTCAAGCTATCTTCCGGGATCACATTGAGGGGAAAGGTCTCCGTATTTGCGTTCCCAACCGGATCTAACTGATATTCCACCGGGAGCTCTCGCGAAATCTCTACGATATCCAAAAGTTCACCAAAACCATTGTAGATAGATACGGGAATAGTATCTGTGGCCGGCGTAGACAAACTCACAAAGTGGTTTCGAATATTCGAAGTGCCCGTTCCGGGGCCTGGTTTCGCGTAAAAGGGCGGTATCCAGTGTTTGGTGTCTAGCTGAGCGACGGTTTCCATCGACAGCAAACACAATCCTAAAATGACTAATAATCGGGTTCTCATAAGGGGATTCATGATTTCTAAATTAGTTTTCTTCTTCCACCATTTGTTTTTTTCCAAAGCGGAGCATAAGAAGTATTTCGTGCGTTCCATCTGAATAATTTCTCAGATCTGAGGTCGTAATATCGTAAGAGTAGCCTAAGCTTAAATAATCCATAATGTTGTAGCCCGCATAAACGGCAGCGGCGTCGTTGGTTCGATACGTTCCGCCGAGCCAAAGGTTACTTTTGTAAATAACTCTGGTCGACAAATCTACCTTAATTGGCGAAGGATTTACATATTTAATCAGGAGAGATGGCTCGATTTGAAAATCTGTTGCCACGTCGAATTTATAGCCCGCGGTACCGTAATAATGCACTGCCATTTTTCCATCGCCATCTCCCGGAAAAAAGTCTAAGTCATTATTTAACAGTTGACTGGCTGAAACGCCGACGAAAAATTTATCGGCATACCAGAGCGCACCAAACGATGCGTCGGGCTTGAGTTCGGCCTGTATGCCGTTGGTCATTGCCCGGTCTCCATCTTCTCGCAAAGTGATCTGAGAACCATCCATCACAAATTGGGTAAGTCCAAAAGAAACACCCAATGAAATTTTCGATGTTTCGGTCACCCGAAGGTGATATGCATAAGCGCCCTGAAAGCCAAACCTGCTGGTGGGCCCGGTAACGTCTGTAAACAGGTTTCCGCCAAAGCCCATTTTTCCGTCCCTACTGGGTGCGTGAAGCCCCATTTGATAGGTTCTCGGTGCATCGGTTATGCCGGTCCATTGCGACCTGTGGATGGCAAAGGCGTTGAAATACTCGTCTGTACCGGCAAAAGCGGGATTGTATGCAAGGCCTACAAATTGATATTGCGTAAACTGCTGCACTTGCTGGGCCGACAGCCCTGTAGTGAGCAGAATTGCTATAATCGTCGATATGTGTTTAGCCCTTTTCATTATCTGTTAATCGTAATGGGTCCTGTAATGGGATCTGGAAATCTCGGATCGTTGAGCTCTATAGCGTAGTAATACGTTCCCACAGGTACAGGTTCTCCTTCGTATGTTCCATCCCAGGCATTCGACATATTGTACGACTTTGCCTTGTACATGGAGGTTCCCCATCTATTGAAAATGTGTACGACATTGTTTGGGAACAGTTCCATATTATCGATAATCCACAAATCATTCACCCCATCGCCATTGGGAGTAAAACCCGAAGTTATTTGCACTTCTGGCAATACTTCAACCAAAACGGTGTCCAGTCCAACACAACCATTGGCATCGGTTACAAAAACGGTGAAAAGCTGTGTTTCCATCAAAAACCCGCTCGGATTTGCCAGGGTCGTATCCAGACTTAATGTGGGGTTTGGTGTCCACGCGTAGCTCGTGGCTGTAGCCGATGTTGGGTTTCCGCCAAGCTCGAAAAACTCTTCGGCAAAGACTTCCAAATCCGGTCCTGCATCGGCCTCGGGATTGGATAGAATTTCAACATTTAGCGTGTCCTGCGAAGCGCATTGGCCAAATGAAGCTTCAATGATAAACTGGTGCTCGCCGGGAGCTAAACTTTCAAGAAGTAAACTATCGATGGTACTCAAGGTGTCGCCATCCAAATTAAACCAGAGAACGTCAAAATCGACGCCTTGATTGGCGCTGTAGAGAAAAGGCAGGTCGCTAGAGCAAATCAGCAGATCATCGCCCGCGTCGGCAACAACTTCAATCACAAAGTCTATGGTTACGGTTAATTCTACCGTGCAGTTTCCCGCATCCGCAATTACAACCTGGTAATCGCCAGGAGCTAAATCTACCGGCGATTGCTCGCTGCTGCTATACCCATCGGGGCCTGTCCAATTTACTTCGTAGGGTGGGGTACCGCCATTAATTTCAAGGGTAGCGGTTCCATCTGCCGAATTGCTGCAAAGCGCATCGGTGGTTGCTGTTGCGGTAGCTTCGAGAATTTCGGGATTGGCCACTTCGAAAACTTCCACCAGGCTGCATCCCGCTTCATCGGTAATTGAAAGCGTGTATTCTCCCGGAATCAAATCCTCGATGGCATCCGAATCGGATGTAAATCCATCGGGGCCAATCCAACTATACGTATAGTCAGGTAATCCGCCCGATACTGTTACACTAATCGATCCGTCGGTATCGCCGTTACAACTCACATCGCTCAATTCGGCAGTAACTTCTATGGGTACCACTGTTTCTATTTCTATGGAATCGGAAATTTCACAACCGTTGGCATCGGAAAGGGTGTAGCTGTACATTCCAGCTTCCAGATCGGTAAGGGCAAAATCTGTTGAAACAAACCCATCAGGGCCTGTCCAGGCGATGGTGTAGTTTGGAGTTCCACCGTTGGGAACTACTTCTATCTCTCCTAAACTACCGGGAGCGCTGCACCCTGGCGAAACAATGGTAAACGTTGCTTCCAGTGAATCGGGTTCCACCAACGTATACGTCGATTGAAAAGAACAATTCGCCGCATCTGTGATATTTAAATCGTAGGTACCGGGATTGAGGTTTGAGATAGATGCCTCATCGGAAATGAAGCCATCGGGATCCGACCACTCAATTTCGAATGGAGCTTCACCGCCATTCACGGTCAGATCAATCGCTCCGGAGTTCTCGCCAAAGCAGTTGATTTCTGTAATAGATGCGTCGGCGGTTAACTCGGGATTTTCTACCACTTCATAAGATTCGGTTATCTCGCAGCCATTCTCGTCTTGTACGGTTAGCACATAAGTCCCCGGTTCAAGGTCCGTTAATAGAAGGTCTGAAGAGGTAAACCCATTCGGTCCCGTCCAACTGATAACATAGGGCAAAACGCCGCCTTCGAGTACGGTGCTTATATCGCCGGTATTCTCTCCAAAACAAGTGTTTATAAAGCTGGATGTGGCTACAATTGCATCGGGTTCATTTAGATTAACTTCTCCGAAATAAGAACATCCGTCGTCGCCGGTTATCAGGTAATTGTATATTCCGCCTTCCAGTCCAAAGATCTCTTCGTCGAGGGAAGTAAATCCGTTAGGTCCAGTCCAGGCAACGGCGTAGGGTTCTGCCACATCCGAGATTTCGAGTTCGATAGAGCCATCGGCCGCACCGGCGCAGGAAATATCTGTTTGTGTTACCGTTATATCTCCGCCCGGATTGGAAACCACAATGCTGGTATCGAGGGTACACCCCAAATCGTCGGTTACCGAAAGGTTGTAAGTGCCAACGCCAATATTGTTCAATATCAATTGAGATGGAAGCGGATCGCCGTTACCATCGGTCCACGCGAAAAAGTAATTGCCGGCAACGACCCCACCCGATAAGGATGTTACGATAGAGCCGTTTTCTTCGTTGCAATCGGGTTGGGTAACGGTAAATTCCGCTTCAATTAAATCGTTCTCTTCCACCTCGTACGATTCCGAAATGGAACAGCCGTTCACATCCGATACGGTTAATTCATAAATTCCGCCCGATAGATTCGCAATATTTTGAGATGTGGAAATGACACTTCCACCGCTTACCCATTCAAAATCATAGGGTGGTGTTCCGCCGCTAACTTCCAGTTCTATCGAACCGGATTCGTCTCCACCGCAAAGTACATCTGTTATATCTGCAACCACAGCAATATCTGCAGCGAAGTTTACTTCTACATCCGCAGTTATTTCGCAGGTGTTTGCGTCGGTAATTTGGTAAGTGTAGGTTCCTTCTGCCAAATTTGAGATAGACTCTCCAGAAGCGGTAAAGCCATCTGGCCCGGTCCAGCTTACGGAATACGGAGGTGTACCATTTTCGATATTCAATGCGATTGCCCCATCATCTCCAGCACACGAAACTGGAGTTACACTGGGATTCCCCAGAATTTCAAGGGGATCGATTAATTCAAAATTTCCAGAGTAAATACAACCATTATCATCTTCTACCAATACGGCATAAACGCCGGCGCCAACTCCATCCAAATTCTGTGCAGTTGAAATTTCGCCAGACCCATCGGTCCAGGAATACGTATACGGCGGCTCGCCATCTACCACTTCAATGGAAATTTCTCCATCGACCCCTCCACTGCAGGTTGGGTTTACGAGTGTTCCATTTATCGAGCCATTTTGGTCTGAAATGGACACCAGCTCGGAAACTTCGCATCCATTTTCATCGGAAACGGTTATTGTATAGATTCCAGATTCCACGTTCAATAAATCCGAAGTATCCGAAAGGGTATCTCCCGATTCGTTTGTCCAGGTGAACGTATAGACTGCTGTACCACCGGTGACTGAGGCAGATGCTTCCCCATCGGCTTGAGCGCAGTTGGCGTTTTGCACAGTGGTGGAAATAACCAGAGGATCGGGGTCGACGATGCTCACCGAATCTGTTTTAGAGCAACCATTGTTATCGGTCACAATTAATACATACGTACCTTCCGCTAAATCCTGAATATCTTGATGTGTGCTGGTAAAACCATCGGACCCCGACCACTCAAAGCTAAAGGGTTCGGGATTGCCGGCTGTTGGCGTGAGAATCACTTCTACCAATCCCGAAGCTGAGTCAGCGCAAAGTGGAGCTGTAGCTGTAAAGTCGATGTCAAAGTCGGAGCCAACACCAACAGTCAGCGTCGTATCTCCAACGCATCCATTAATATCTGTTGCAGTCGCAGTGTAATCTCCCGGATTTAAATCGGCAATGGTCAAGCCCACTTCCGAATACCCGTCGGGTCCGGTCCATGCTACGGTAAAGCCGGGGGTACCGCCAAGCATGGTAAGGGAAATGCTTCCGTCTCCAACACCCGGGCAAGATTCATCGGTAATAAGCGCTTCGAAACTGATGGTATCGGGTTCGGAAATAGCATACTGGGTTGTAAGTACACAGCCCGCATCGTCTGTAACGGTAACCTGATAATTTCCCTCTTCCAAATTCGAAATGGAAGATCCTGTGTCCGAAAACCCATTTGGCCCAGACCACGCGTAATCAAAGGGAGGCGTTCCGGAACTCGGTGTCAGAGAAATGGCACCGTCGGTTTCTCCGAAACAGGAAATATTTTGCAGGCTCGCCGATAAATTAAATGTGACACGCGTCAATTCAACGGTTAATTGCTGGCTACAGCCATTGTCATCTGTTATTACAATGGTGTACTCGCCAGGTGCCAGCCCGGTAAGGGTTGGCGAAGTACCAATCTGGCTTCCCCCGCTGTTCAGCCAGGAGTAATCGTAGTCGGTAGCCACCGTACCACCTGTTGCGGAAGCGGTTAACACCCCGTCGTCTACGAGGCAATTCGGTTGAGTTTCGTCAATGCTAACAACAATCTCTTCGGGCTCAAATACTTCAATGCTTTCTTGTGCTGTACAGTTCAGGTTATCGGTAACCGTAACTTCATAAATCCCCGGAATAAGATTTGAAATGGATAGATCGGTAGACGTAAATCCGTCGGGGCCGGTCCATGCAACGGTGTACGGTGGATTTCCGCCATTGGGATTCACGGTGGCCTCACCGTCGTCGTTTCCATTGCAAATTACATCCGTAGATAAAACATCTGCGATAAGTTCATCGGGAGTCCCGACGGTAAAAGTTGAATTGAATTCGCAGCCGTTTGCATCCTCTACCGCAATCGCATAGTCTCCCGCGATAAGATTAATCAGGTTTGCATCGCTACTTGTGAATCCATCAGAGCCCGTCCAGCTAATGGTGTAGGGTTCTGTGCCACCCGAAACGGCGGCATCAATGCTGCCGTCTCCATCGCCAAAGCAAGAAACATCCGTAATATCGGCATCGACTGCTATTACAAAAGTTTCTCCTACGGAATAGGTGGCAGCAGCCGTGCAGTTCTGATCGTCGGTGATTTCTACCGTGTAAGAACCCGATTGCAGGTTGAAAATATCCTGATCGGTGCTCGTGAATCCATCGGAGCCCGTCCAATTGGCACTGAAGGGCGGTTCTCCACCGGAAATAGACAATTCTATGCTTCCATCGGATTGGCCGACACATAGAACATCCTGAATGGTTTCATCGATAACGATCTCATCCGATTCCTGAACATTGTAATCGCGGCTTCGCTCGCAGCCGTTCGCATCGGTTACGGTTAACGTGTAAGTTCCGGCAGCTAAGCCTGTAATGTCTTCTTGTGTGGATGAAAAACCGTCGGGGCCCGACCACGAAAAGGTTCTCGGAGGTACGCCACCGTTAACGATGGCATTAATCGATCCATCGGCGAACCCGAAACACGTGGCATTGGTAATCGGTCCGGTGATGGTAATTTGCGGCGGTTGTGTAAGGTTTACCGAAAAGAATCCCGCGCACGAATTGGCGTCTATTACCTGAAGGCTGTAAGACCCGGCAGAAACATCCACAAGGTCTTCGTCGGTAGAGATGAACCCCGAAGGGCCAATCCACAAATAAGTATAGGGCGGCGTTCCGCCGGAAATGGTCGTTTCGATGCTACCCGTGGCATCTCCAAAACAAAGAATATTCGTTCGCACAAAGCTGGCGCTGAGCGCATCTGGCGAAGTAACTTCGAAGGAAGCGACGGCCGAACATCCGTTTTCGTCACTCACGGTAACGCTGTAAGTTCCGTTCGCCAATCCAGAGATATTTTGCTGCGTACTGGAAAAAGAGCCCGGGCCGGTCCAATTGAAAGAATATTCGGGCGTTCCGCCTGTAATTTCAATAGAAATTTCACCGTTATTGCTTGTGTTGCAAGTGCCATCTACCACCGTTCCGGTTACCGAAATAGACCCGGGGTTGGGTAGCTCCAATTGTTCGGTTACCACACAACCGTTTGCATCGGTTACTTCAACTTCATAAATTCCAGCTTCGAGATTTGAAATGTTTTCGTCGGTAGACGTAAACCCGTCCGGACCTGTCCAGGAATAGGTGTAGCCGGCAGTTCCGCCGGTTGCAACTGTGGAGATAGCTCCATCATCGCCGCCGCTGCATGTTATGGGAGTTTCGGTCAGATTTACTTCTAGAACCGGGGGCTCGAATACTTCTACAGAATCCGTTTCACTGCAAGAATTATCATCGAGAACGGTAACCGCATAAACACCGGCATGTAGACCTGTTATTCCGGGTCCATTTGCGGAAAACCCATCCGGGCCCGTCCAGGAGTAATTGTATCCCGGCGTACCTCCCGATGCAGTGGCCGTAGCTTCGCCCGTACCATCGCCATTGCATAAAAGGTCAACGGTGGTGAAGTCTATTAAAATATCTGTGGGTTCGTTTACCGTAGCCTGCTCGGTAATCACGCAATTTGCCGCATCGGTTATGGTAACTTCGTACAAACCGCTTTCGAGGTTGGTTAAATTTTGATCCGTACTGGTAAATCCGTCGGGGCCCGTCCACTCAAAATCAAATGGCGGTGCGCCTCCAGTGAGAGAAACCGATATTTCACCATTTTCACCCTCTCCGCATAAATTGTCTACCACGGTGATGGTTGAAATAATTTCGGGATTTTCGATTATCGAAAACGTTTCGCTCGCCACGCAGGAGTTGTCGTCTAATATATCAAGGGTGTAATCTCCGGGAGGCAGGTTTGCAATGCTCTCGCTTGATGCGGTAAACCCGTCGGGGCCAGACCAGGAAAAATCGTAAGGGGACACTCCGCCGGTTACCGTCATATCTATTTCCCC
>JAIVHP010000072.1 GCA_020201045.1 Flavobacteriales bacterium | reverse complement strand
AGATTCCACATCCATGTAATACCTTCCCGAATCGGTGAACTCATTTAGAAAAATCCGGCGAACCACATCGGCGGTAATACCACCGCCCAGCGTAACGGCAGATGCCAGTTGTGGCCAGGTACTTATGGTTTCGCCAATCTCGAGCATACTTGCCTTCGCCCGTGTAGAAATGGTGTCAAGACCTACAATGTCAAGCATGTAGGGCATTTTATCTTCGTTGGTTTCCAGCGTTTTCAGTTTCTCTACATTTAAATCGCCGATTAACCCGTGCAGCAAGGGGCGGTCGGGCTGTAGATCAAACCGCTCGACATCTACCATGCCGCGGTCGCTGGCTTCCATCACTACTGGAATTTTCATCTCCCGGGCTTTCGATCGGCAAATCACTTTAATATCGAGGCCATCGCACTCGTCTATAAGCAAGTCTAGTTTTCCGCCACCAGTCATAAAATCATCGATGTTCTCGTCGGTGATTCCCTCCGTAAAGCATTTTAAGTTAAGGTAGGGGTCGATTTCCATGATTTCTCTGGCCACGGAAATTACTTTGCTCAGGCCGAGGTTGTGAATTCCCGTTCGGATTCTATTCAGGTTGGTGAGCTCCAGCTCGTCAAAGTCGGCAATTCTCAATTCTCCAAATCCGCGTTCCATGGCCATGGTAACAGCCACCGACTGGCCAACCGAAAGACCGATAAGACCTACTTTTTTAGTCTCCAGCAGTTTTTGCTCTCTGGGCGATATTTTATAGTGGTTTCGATTGGTGCGAACGGCGGTAAACTCTTCTCTGCTTAGGGCGTGCACCAGGCGGTTAGACCAGGGGTAGTAGATCCAGTTTCCATAGCTGTCTATCGATGCGCCGTTCAGGTGATTTTCAATGGCAGCTTCGAGCGCATTTCCTTTTAGTTTATCTTTGGGGTACAGGCACTTAACCAATTCTTCGATTTGTCCGTATATTTCATCTGTCACTATCGGAGAAAAGTGTTCGACAATATGTTCAAACCTTTTAAGCTGATCGGATTTCTCGATATCCAGTATTTCGGGCTTCCAATCTGAAAGGTTTCTCGGGTGGGCACTTTTAAGTTTCTTTGTAATGAGTAATGAATTCATATCAACATCGTTTCTGTTTGCATTTTTTCACAGCTTCGAAAGCTAAAAAGAATTCATTTATTTGCGTGTATTTTTAGACTAAAAGCTTTATTTAAGCAATTATGGCCGTCATTGAAAAGAAGAATAATGAAGAAAGTGAGCAGAATAAAAAGCCCACCTTGCTCTACATCGATGATGAAGCGCATAACTTGGTCTCTTTCAAGGCCGTTTTTCGGAGAGATTTTATTGTGGAAACAGCACTTTCTGTAGACGAAGCAAAACCCCTTCTCACAGACCCCAATCTATGCATTATCGTATCAGATCAGCGTATGCCGGGCACCACAGGGGTGGAGTTTTTCTCGAAAATCAAAGAATCCCATCCCAATCCCATTCGAATATTGCTCACCGGCTACTCGGATATTGAAGCGGTAATAGATGCCATTAACAAGGGGGAAGTTTATCGATACCTCACTAAACCCTGGGATGAGAACTTTATGAAATCTGTTTTAAGCCAGGCCCTTGAGATTTACAACCTGCGCAAGGAAAACAAACAGCTTGTTGCAGACCTGAAGCGCGCGAATGAGCAGTTGGAGTTCTATCTTCGGCAAAAGTTACTCAGCTAAAGTCTGTGAATAAAGTCCAATAGCTGCGTTACGCCTGCCTACCAGCCGGGCTTGCTATTGAATTTTCTGGCTCAGCATCTTCAGACACTACTTAACTTCCCGGTAAACCCGCTCAATCTGCACTTTGTGCCTTAGCTCGTGATTCAGAAAAAACCGGAGCGCGTCTCCGAGTTTAAATTTGATTAGCGGTAGGGTGGTTTTGACTTTATTTTTTCCCAGATCAACTTTTTTCGCTTTTTCTAAAACATCTAAAATTTGGTTTTGATCTGAGAGAAACTGGTCTATTACATCGGTCCCAACCGGTGTGGCAGAAAGGGATGGATCTTTAGACTTAAACGTATTCATTTTATTGGCAATCACACCGTCTTTTGGAAGCATTTGCGCGGCGGAATAGTTGCCCAAAAACCCTGTTTTGTAGTAGTTTGATTGTTTCGGTTTGGCGCTCCCTATGGTTTTTTGAAACTCGGGAATATAGAACTGACTGTACCTGTTCAGGTGTTCAAAACATTCCAAAATATTCCAACCCCCATCGGCTGGGTAAGTGTTGAGAAGTTTATTCGTTTCGCTTTGCATTTTATTCCCCAGGTGTATGAGTGTTTTTACCTGTGAGCTCAAGTCTGATATGATTTGTTGGCTTTCTAATTTCACGGTTAGTTTGTTTTACACAAAAATCGAAGTTTGCGGGCGGAAATAAATTGATTGAAATCAAGATTTTTGCAGCCTGCTAAAATGCTCGGGTGTCATTCGCAAATAATTCGCAATGTGCTTGGCGGGTACCTTTTGGAACAATTCCGGACTTCGCGCTGAGACTTTTTTATATCTCTCCTGTGGCGTTGTTTCCAATAGATCTATTTCGCGTTCCACCAGTTGGGAGATAAGCTCTTCCAGGATTTTCGTGTACGAAGCCATAAGCAATTCACTTTTGGCAATTTCTTCGAAAAACAATGCCTTCGGACAGGAGTCTACCGCGGTTTTACGAATGGCACGAATGTCGAATAGGGAAGGGGCAGACGAAAAAAATGCCGGCAGTGATGTGATTATCGAACCGGCGTACCCAAAACGAATATTTTGCTCGCGACTGCCTGTGGTGTGGGTGACGCGCAGCGCACCTTTGGTTACAAAGTAGATGAACCGCTCTCGTTGGCCTGCTTTTAGCAACGCTTCGTCGCGATTCAATAGTATTTCACCAACCTTGTCGGGATGATTTCCCTTTAAGTACTCGAATAATGCGGTGGGCGATAACGTATTTGCGCACATAAGCAGGAAGTCATTTAGTAGCGCAATTTAATCACATCGCATTTAGCACCTGCATTGGGTGGCTTTCAACCTTAACTTTTTACCACAACCGACTCAGAAATGGAATTTGCGATGGCGATGGCGTGATCGCGGCCGTTCTCGATAAAAACCTTTTCCGTTCTCACTCCGGCTAAAACGGTTCCACATAAGTAAAGGCCTTCAACATCTGATTCAAAAGTTTTTTGATCAAAATTTACAAGCAGCGTTTCCGGATCGGGTTTGAGCCCGCACTTTTTCAGGAGAGCTTCGTTTGGAAGGTAACCCACCAGCAGGTAAACAAAATCTGCGGGTAGTTTCTCGTCGCGGCCATCTACACTTTGAATGTGTATGTGATCTTCTGAAATGGCAGTTACCGCAGTATTTGTGATGAGTTTGATTTTCCCTTCTTTAATGCGATTGCGGATATCTGGCACGAGCCAGTACTTGGCCGTTTGTTTAATATCGTCGCCGCGCACCACCATGGTAACGTCCACATCGTGGCGGTAAAGCTCCAGCGCGGCTTCTATGGCGCTGTTTCCACCACCTACGATCACCACTTTCTGAAAGGAGTGGGCATAGGGTTCTTCGTAGTAGTGATTTGTATTCGGTCCGTCTTCGCCGGGTATACCAAGTTTTCGCGGCAAGTCGAAATAACCTGTCGCCAGCACCACTTTGTTGGCCGTAAAAGTTCCCTTTGTAGTTTCTATGCTGAAATTATCCACCCCTTTTTTTATTTGCAGCGCTTCTGTTCCCAGCGAAAACTGCAATTTAAAATACAGCGCCACCTTTCGGTAGTACTGTAAAGCTTCGTTTCTATTGGCTTTTACATTGCTCGTGGCGAATGGAATGCTGGCGATCTCAATATTATCGGCAGTGCTAAAAAACCGCATCCGCTTTGGGTATCGCCTTATGGATTCCGTTACGGAGCCTTTCTCGATAATCAAACTTTCGATGTTTCGCTTTTTGAGTTCGGCGGCTGCCGCAATGCCACAAGGCCCGCCGCCAATCACAATTACTTCCCAATGCTTCTCCATATCGTATTTAACTTCCTATTCGTCGCTTTGTTTAATTTTTGAAACCAGCGCAATGGTTTCCTTTGCTTCGCGTACATCGTGTACCCGCAAAATATCGGCGTTTTGGTAAGCGGCCCAGGTGTTTAAAACCGTAGTGCCATTCAGTGCTTCTTCAGGGCTGCTGTTTAGGGTGCGCCATATCATCGACTTTCGCGAAATACCAACCAATAAAGGGAGATCAAAAATGCTAAATTCATCCAATCTCCTCAACAACTCAAAATTGTGTTCCACGTTTTTGGCAAAACCAAATCCGGGATCTATAATGATATCCGCTACCCCCAGCCGCTGCAGTTCGTCTACTTTTACGGATAGTTCTTTAATTACATCGTTTACCACATCCGCATATTGCGCAAGTCCATTCATGGTTTTAGGTGTTCCACGGCTGTGCATTAGCACATAGGGTACCCCGAGTTCCGCTACGGTGCGAAACATATCGGGATCGAGGTTGCCGCCACTTATGTCGTTAATAATGTGTGCCCCGGCATCTACAGCCTTACGAGCCACACCTGCCCTGAATGTATCCACGGAGATTACCGCATCGGCATTTTCGGCTTTCACAACTTTTATCGCCTTTACTATATTTTCCGCTTCAAGAGATTCGTCTACGTCGTCGGCGCCGGGACGCGTAGAGTATGCGCCAATGTCAATAATGTCAGCACCTTCACTCAGGTGTTTTTGAATGTTCGACTTTAATGCGAGATCACTATTTGCGCGACTTCCAGCGTAAAAGGAGTCGGGGGTAACGTTTGTAATGGCCATCGTTAAGGTCTTGTTAAAAACCAAGAGCCGGTTTCCAACCTTTATAGTTTTGTGTTTTTTAAAAGCAGTATATTTCACGGCTCAAAAGTATAGATAAAGCGGGCGAAATGTCACAAGAAACTTCAAAACAATACCACGCCGCATTAGACGAGTGCAAGAGTGTATTCTTCGATAAAATGCGCGATTACGGAACTGCCTGGCGTATTTTACGCACCAGCTCTCTAACCGACCAGATTTTTATCAAGGCCAATAGAATCCGCACCGTTCAGGAATTAAAAAAGTCGAGGGTAAACGAAGGCATAAAACCCGAGTTTATCGGAATAGTGAATTACTGTATCATGGCATTGATTCAGCTCGAACTTATCGACGATGATGATTTGAATCTGGAGTACGACTGGGCCAGAGCTTTATATGAAAAGTACGCGGATGAAGCCTTTTCGCTGATGGAAAATAAAAACCACGACTACGGCGAAGCCTGGAGAGACATGCGAATTTCATCGCTTACAGATTTAATTTTAATGAAGTTACTCCGCGTAAAGCAAATTGAAGATAACCAGGGAGAAACTCTTGTTTCGGAAGGCATTGACGCAAATTATTACGACATGATAAATTATGCCATCTTCGCATTGATTCTCCTCGGAGAGAAGGAAAAAACAGGAATAAAAACACTGGGATGAATAAAACGAGAATTTTGGGCTTTGCGCTTGCCGTAACAGCGCTGTTTTTAATTGTTCTTGGATTCGCCAAAAATGGCGTTGTAGATGAGTTTAATGTCTATTGGATGGCTGCCGTTTGCGCGGCTGTTCCCGGGGTATTTCTCATCGCCGGTAAACCGGAAGCGGCCACCTTGTTTTCGCGAATTATTGTAGGCTCGGTTTTTTTGGTTTCGGGTTTGATTAAAGCGAACGACACCGTGGGTTTTGGCATAAAGCTCGAAGAGTATTTTGACGAGAATGCGCTCGGATCCTTCTGGGCTGTTTTTCACGATTATTCCCTTGCCATCGCTTTTTTCGTTTCGGGAATTGAAGTGTTACTCGGACTCGCCGTGCTTTTTGGAGCTAAAGCCCGCCTGGTTTCAATCGTTCTTCTCGGAATGACCTTATTTTTTGGTTGGCTCACGTATTTCACGGCGGAGTGCAACGACGCCCAAATGGCAGCAATCACCAGCGGAGCAGACTTTAATCGCGTATGTGTTACCGATTGTGGCTGCTTTGGCGATGCGCTTCGCGGTTCCGTTGGAAGATCGCTTACCCCATGGGAGTCCTTTTACAAAGATTTGGGTCTGTTCTTTTTAACGCTGGTGATCTTATTCAGAAGCGGAAAAATTAAGGTGAATAACCTCCGCAGTAATGCAATTATTTTACCGTCGGCCGTCATTATCACCCTTCTCT
>JAIVHP010000485.1 GCA_020201045.1 Flavobacteriales bacterium | reverse complement strand
TCGCATACGCTTACATTGGAGACGGAGATCAAAACGGAGTTACTTTTTGGGAAGAAACACCCTTCTGTCCGGCACCTACAGATGGGCAAGCTTCTAATGCGACACCCATGGGTGCTGACTTATCGTGGACAGAGAATGGATCTGCTACAACCTGGGACCTGGAGATCGGCCCGGCCGAATTTAATCCCACAGGCACACCGAGCTTTCCCGGTGTCGGAAATAACTATGAATTTTCTGGAACGCAAGGTACCGTTTATGACTTTTATGTCCGTGCTGATTGTGAAGAGAGCGGAGGAATTGGCTCCAGCAATTGGGCAGGCCCCTACCGGTTTACACTGCCTGTGCCAATTAGTAACTGCGAAAATGCAATCGATGTAAGCGCTGGAGGTACTTTTAATACCGGAACAATTGATGGAGTATACAATGGCTTTGAATCGTGTATGATGAGTAACCCAAACAATGCCAACTGGTTCGTTTATACAGCACCAGCAGATGGAACCCTAAATGTGTCGTCCGTAGGACTCAGTTCAGTTGATACCCAGCTCTCTATAGGAGTTGGGGAGTGTGGCTCCTTAACTCAAATAGCTTGCAACGACGATTTTACCGGGTCTCCACCCTGGGAGTCTGAAGTTGAATTCGGGGTGACAGCGGGTACAGCGTATTACTTGATGTGGGGAGATGGATGGACCAGTAATGCTTCCGATTTTACAGTGATATTTGAACCTGATGAAAACTGTATTGCTCCTGGCAATCTCCAGGTTTCTGAAATAACGGGTACCGATGCTCATATTACATGGACAGAAAACGGCAGTGCAAGTAATTGGGAACTGGAAATAGGAAGCACTGGATTTACACCAACAGGTAATCCCACCGATTCATCTGCGGAAGAAGCGTTTGCGCTAACAGGTACGGAAGGGCAGTCTTTTGACATTTATGTGCGCGCTAATTGTGAACTGAGCGGCGGCTTTGGTTTTAGCGAATGGGTTGGACCCGTAAATGTGATTCTGCTCAACACTACACCGGGTTATCAATGGCTAGAATTCAGTGATGAAACCCCAATTCGTCTGGAAGTAACGACTGTAGCAAATAGCGATGACGAAGAAAAAGACATTGCCGTTGCCGACCTTAATAACGACGGCTTAGATGACGTAATTGTTTGCCGCAAAGAACCTTTTTCGAACTCAACCGAAGGAGGAAAGTCTGATTTGTTATTGATCAATGAAAATGGCGTTTTGATTGATCGGACAACCGAATTTGCCCCTGAATTTATCAGCACAGAAACGTTCGCCCGTGACCTCTATATCTACGATTTCGATGGCGATGGCTGGAAAGATGTGATTATTGCAAACACTTTTGATCAACAGCCGCAGTATTATGCAAATCTCGGTAACGACACAGAAGGAAATTGGCTGGGCTTAGCCGATGAGTCGGCTACCAGATTCCCCGAATTAACTGGCGATGCCATATTGTTCTGTGCCGTGTGGGGCGGAGATATCGATGGCGACGGCGATCAGGACATCTA
>JAIVHP010000484.1:1556-4391 GCA_020201045.1 Flavobacteriales bacterium | reverse complement strand
TTAGTGTTATGGGTAAAATGGAGTACATTCAAGGTAGAGACTGGAAGTACAACGCTCAAAAAAACTTTATTACTTGGAAAAACGGCTCAAAGACAATATTAAAAGACCTTTTTCTATACCCATCGGACCCGGATTTTCAATCATTAGGATCGACCGAATACACCGATGTTTTTATTGATGAAAGTCCGGAAATAACACTCAAGGCTTTTGACATTCTAAAATCTCGTATTCGTTACAAGATTCACGACAATGGGCTAATCCCAAAAATATACTTGACCGGAAACCCGCAACCGGGATGGGTGAAAGAAAGGTTTGTAAGCAATGAGCACGGAGACCCGGTAAAGCTAAAAGCAAACCAGGCGTTTATAAAGGCTACGGTCCTCGACAATCCAGACCCGGAATTTGTTAGATTATACACCAAGCAGCTCGAAGACTTAGAAAGCGATTACGACCGGGCTCGATTGCTGTACGGTGATTGGGAAGCTAACCGGGAAGTGCTAAGACCCTTCGCCCACAACTACGACGAGAACGTTCACGTTGGAGATTGCGTTCACAACCCTAAGACAATGACGATGGTACTGGTTGATTTCAATGTTGATCCTTATTGCGCTAACATCTTCAATGCATGGCGAGACGATAACGGCCCGCATTGTCACCAGGTAGATGAAATCGAGTTTAACAGCGGAACGATTGACGAAATGGCCGAACGAATAAAGACAGCTGTCGGTTCTGCAATTACTTCGATGTATTTGGGTGGCGACGCAATGGGTAGAAACCGAACGATTGGAATGAAAGACAATAAGAGCCTGTTTCAGCGATTACGGGAGTCGCTTGGTATTTCGAAGAATCAGATAAAAGTGGTAAACAATCCCGGGCATGGTGTTAGCCGGAATGACGTGAACTACTTCCTGAAGCATTACCCGTTTAAGGTTTCGCGATTATGTACAGGCACAAGGCGGGATTTAAGGTCTGTTGAAGTTGATGCATACGGTTCCATAATGAAAAAGAATCGATCAGACGTTTCTCAACGCGCTGACTTCTTGGATAACGTGCGCTACCTTGTCAATACGTTCTACAAAACCGCTATCAAAAAGCACCGGAAAACAGGCAAGTGGTAATTTTAACATTTTAGGCGTAACTTATTCGGGCATAAATAGTATTTTTGGGAAAACAAACAGAAATGGACAGCGCAGATAACACAAAAAAAGCACTGCGAAAATTTTTCAAAGTAACTACGGCGGTTTTTCAGGCTAATAGAGAAATTCAAAATGCTTTAGGATGCAAAGTTTTAGAGCACAAAATGGAACAGTTGCACAGAAAAGCTTTGGTTGAGATTGGAAAAGACAAACCAAATATGTTGTTAATCGACGAGTTGTTAGATGAAATGGAAAAGGTTGCGGGTTGTTAGATGAAATGGAAAAGGTTGCGGGTAAAGAAAAGGATGTAGTAAATTTTCCTAAAGGAGGGGTGTAGGTATGAATTACGAATTTAAAGCGGCAGTTCAGTTAGCAGACCAGTTAGAACAAGAAATTTACGAACTACTTGCAGAGATTACAGGGATAAGCCCGTTCACTTTACGCGAATTTAGAGACGTTGATTTAATCAAACCCGCGGAAGCCGTTAAGCTGGCTCTAAAAGTTTTGGAAGCGTCGAACCAACCAAAGCATTCAAATTACAGCGCAATTGTTGAAGAAATGGAAGCGGCTTTGACAAGGTCAGTTTGTAACAGGAAATTCATGTAGCCCTAAATTCAGTTCTCAATATTTCATACATTTACAAAAATTCAACTTATGGATGTTTGTGAAGCTGAAAATCTTGGGAGTTTCGACCGATGCACAGATGTTGTCATTTCGGAATTTGCATCAGAAGTAACTATCACCAACCGCGTCACTCACTGGTGCGGCACGTTTAACGATGGCGATTCAATCGGTGATTTAGCTCCTGGCGAATACGCAGCTGAATACGACGAAGTTCTTTATATCTTTACGGTCGTATGAGCTACATTATTCTATCGTTATTTGTTTGGGGTCTGCACAAAGTCATTTGGGAAACCGCGTCCTTTTTTGGATCGGACTTGGATGAGTTTTATACCATTCAACCGTACATCCGCAAAGCCATATTTAAACCCCTATTCTATTGCGCGATGTGCATGAGCTCTATTTGGGGCACGATCTGCTATTTTGGCTTACTCGGATTGACCGATTGGCGCGAATGGATTTTGCATTGTGTAATATCTGCTGCCGTTTCATTTCTACTCACTAACCTAACGAGCCGATGAACAAACTTAAATACTGGGCAGCAAAGCAAATACTGAAGGTCGAGCAAAAACCGGAATCCGTTAAGGACTTAGAGTTTCAATTCGTCGACTCTAAAGGCGTGAAATACTACTCATGGGAGTCCATGGATAAAGTGCCAACCAACCGCGTAAACGAGTTGATTGGCGCAACGATGTGGGCAGACGCTAAGATTACAGAGCAGAACCTAACCACTATTGCCGATGCAATAAATGATCTGAATTTTGAGTTGGTTAAAGGTGCTGGCGATCCATCTGATAAAAACAAACGCCACGCCCGAATAACAGCTTTGTGTGAAGAACTTAAGACGCGTAAGGACTATACAATCCCTTCTGATGTAATGATCGGCATGGCGGCCATGATTGTGGTTCGCGAAGATGAAAACCCGAACGAGATTAGCCCGAAAATTCAAGGTCAAAAGATTCAGCAGTTTACCGCAGATAAGCAATCCGGACACACTTTTTTTTTGAAATCGAACATCTTAAAACAATTGTACCCGCACTTACTTGGTACTACGGAGAAAGAAACCGCGCTTTTGACA
>JAIVHP010000484.1:0-1524 GCA_020201045.1 Flavobacteriales bacterium | reverse complement strand
GAGTTTTGCGTTAAAAATAAACCTAAAAAGTCAAAGTAATGGAACCGGAAATAATCAGAGTACAAGCGGATATTACGGAGATTCAGGAAAAACTAGACCAACTTGATCAAAGGTTTGGAACGACTGAGAAAGGCGCGGAAGAACTTGGAGATACCACTACTCGGGCAAGCAAAAAATCAGCGCGGTCTATTGATGAAGTGACCGCTTCATTACGTAAAGCAGAAGCCAATCAAAAGCGACTCACATCGACCATTCGAGAACAGGAAAAGATAACCAGCGAGTTTCGCCAGGAAATGGTTCGGCTTACCAAGCAGTACAATGAAGCTGGTAAATCAGGTACTTTAAACGGGCTACGAATTAAAAAGCAAATGGACGCGCTTGACTTGTCAATAAAAGACCAGGTAATTAGCGTTCGTCAACTCAAAAGGGAGCAGCAAGAGAGCGGGAAAAATATAAAGAACCTCAAGAATCAGGAAAAGCAGATTAAGGACAATACCAAGGCGATCAAAACGCAAAAAAAGGAAACAAGCCAACTTGGTGGGGCAATGAAAAAACTTGGTGGCGTAATTGCTGCCGCTTTTGCTGTGGAAAGGATTGTTTCATTCATTAAGCAGTCAGTAATTGCAGCCGACAGAGCGCGTGGTATCGCAACCGCATTTGATCGAACCGGGGCATCACTTGACGAATTAAGGCAAAAAACGCGCGGTGTTGTATCTGACGTTGAATTAATGAGGTCTGCTGTAAATGCTAGAAACCTTGGTGTGCCAGTTGAAGAACTTGGAGACCTTTTAGCTTTCGCATCTTCAAGGGCAAGAGAAAGCGGTGAAACGATTGATGCTATGGTTAACTCAATAGTCACGGGTTTAGGTAGAAAGTCAACCTTGGTACTTGATAATCTCGGTATTTCAGCGGTCGATTTGCGTGATGCACTTGGTGATGTCAGTCTTGCTCAGGCAGATGTAGCACAATTAACCCGCGCTTTAAACGTTGTTGTTGCCAACCAGGCCGAAGGACTAAAGGACGATATTTCCGAAATTGACCGCGCAACTGCAAGTTTTCAAAACCTGCAAGTTGCAATTGGCAATGACTTAATCCCGATAGTAAACGAAGGATCATCCGCAATAGCAGACTTTATAGATGGCTTTATAGAGATTTCAAAGCTGAACGAAACGCTTGATCGAAACCTGTTTGAGCGGGTATTTTTTGGATTACCCGAAGCGTTACTTGGAATTAAGGACGACTACATTGATTTGCAAAGATCAACGGAAGCATGGGGAGAATCTGCAATTGAAGCGGCCAACGCTGGAAACTGGCAAGGTGCCGCAGATGACATTGAGTTTTTGCGCGATAAATTGAGCCAACTGGAAGAAGGCGGAAATGATTACAAAATTGTTCTCAGAGAATTAACGAAAGCAGAAGAAGCATTTCAAGCAGCAGCACAAGGCGGCGCATTTGAAGAAATATTTGGTTAAGATGCGCAGCAAAAAAGCAAAGGGATTGTTGAAAATTTGAATTCTCAAATTG
>JAIVHP010000483.1 GCA_020201045.1 Flavobacteriales bacterium | reverse complement strand
CCTTGCGCGTAGTCGGTAATACCAATTGTAGCGATGTTACCGTCAATCTTTACCCACTCGTGATCTTCGGTATATTTCAGTTCGTTTGGTACGTTCATTCGGTAGGTGTGTTTAAAAATTATTGTGTTAAGGTAAAGCGCAAAGATATACCAGCGTTTATATTGGAGGTAGGGAATGAGATAGAAACTTTGGGTTCGTTAATCTGATGGTCGTAAAAGGCTCTGATATTCAACCTATCAGAAATCACATAGTCGATGGCTGTTTTAAGCGAAATAAGGTTTTGTCCAGAAGTAATTTGGTTTGTGCCTTCTACCATCCGGCGCGCCACCATTTCGGTATCGCGAATGCTCAAATCGGCGCGTACATTGAGATCGCTCTTTCGTTTTTTACCACCCAACTTGATTTCCACATCGGGAAAGCGGTAGCCGAGCCCAAGCACAATCTCATCGCTTCTATTCTCTGTGAGCTGAAAGTTTGATGTGCTGAAAGTCAATGTTCGGTTCCTGTTGATCTCGAAATTGGTGATCAGGGAGTTCTGCCAGGTAACGTCTATTTTAATTAACGGACTGAGTTGCTCCGAGATCGAAATCGCAGCTATTTGTCGCTCCGGTATAATGTTTTGCTCTTCGGAGTTATCGCGAAGGGGTTCTCCATCAACACCCGTTCCGGCGGCAAAATTCGTAGTGAAATTATTCACGCTAAATACGCTTCGGTAAGAGTGACTGAGGGTAATATTTCTAAAAATCTTTTTAATTGCCGGAATTTTCGACAGACCGTCGTAGTTTACTGTCCAGCTCGGGTTTCTAATCGCATCCAAAAGTGAGTAATCGTCAATCGTAAGATTTACGTTTTCGGGATCTTGCGCACTAAATGCGGCGACAAAAGCAGGGATAACAACCTGTTGCGAAGTGGGTCCGTATCCATCGGCGTATAATCCACCCACACCTGAGTTTGGCGTGGAGTTGCCGGTTTCAGCTGCAAGCCTGTTTGAAACTGCAGACCGGTTCGCCAGGAAATCGTCCCAAACGTCTATCGGTTCGTTCCCGATGGTGTTCCAGGTAAGCAGCGAAATGCTAAAACTTCCACTTTCAAAACGGCTGTCTTCCAGGTATTGCTGGAGGTCGTTATTGAATCTGTAAAACGATCCATCGTTCAGAGATTTGCTTCTGATGGCATTGAACTCTACGCGAAGATTGGGAAGCGGCTCGAAATTAACGCGCAAATTGAAGTCTTCGGTGTAGGTTTCCATATATTGCTGATTGATAAATTCGTTCTCAACCAACCATCCGCGGAGAGCGGCTTCGCGATTGAAATCTGCAATTTGATGGCCCAGAACGAAATCTATACCCGGAGCCGAAAACCCCGGATTCATCCCGATAATATTGGACTCCTGATTGTACCCGGGTAAAAAGGTTCCTTCGTTTTGGGTGTACACTACGGTAATGTTCTTCAAACTCATTACCATTTTAGCGAAGTAATCCAGGGGGCCAATCTTATTCTCGTCGTCCTTCTTTTCCGTTTCTTCTTCTTC
>JAIVHP010000321.1 GCA_020201045.1 Flavobacteriales bacterium | reverse complement strand
CCTTCGGAGGGGGTTAGGGGGAGGACGCTTACACTCAAAATACTAAAAATTGAAAAGTGACACGTCCTGAAATAAGTTGTCAATAAAAGTGAATAATGGCAGTAAGTCAATAGATAGGTTTTTAGATACCTTCATTCAAACGTGATTGGATAATATTGCAAAATCAGAATTTGGAATTATCCTCCCCCTAACCCCCTCATGCCTGAGGCAGACAGGTCCAAAGGGGAACGACTCAAGTTGCGGTGGTATGGAAAAAGTGGAAAAGTGACATGTCCTGTCCCGAAATAGGTTGCCAAAAAGTGGAAAGCAGGAAAGTGAATACTCAAAGTGCTTGTAAGTTCATTACATCGGTTTTTCGATCACTTCATTCAAAAGTCATTGGATAATATTGCGGAATCAGATTTCGGAATTATCATATCCCTAACCCCGGCATGCCAGAGGCCAGCCAAGCTGCCCAACCATCCATTTCTTCAAAAGCGGATATCACGTAAAACCTGCGGAGCTGATAATATTTACGGATAAGGAAGGCGAGTGAAGATTCGTTTTCGGCTATCCGATTCTCAGGTACCCACTTTTTTCAGATGAATGATTCCCAGTCTATTTAAAATTTTCATGATGATATAGGTGGGATCCACTTCGTGCCAGCGCACGCCCCCAAAATTCGGATTATTGCTTCGCTTGTGGTGGTTGTTGTGATAGGCTTCTCCCAACATTAAAAAATCAAAAGGAAGAAAATTTTTGGAAGTATCCTTCAGCTTAAAATTCATATACCCATAGATATGGGCAAACCAATTGATGATGGCTCCGTGAATGGGTGCCATTAAAAAGACCACAGGTAGCAAGAGCCACTGCCACCAGGCGGTGGTGAAATAGTAAAAGAAAGCTACGTAGCCCACGGCCCAGAGCATCCTTGAGATTATGGAGCTGGCAAAGAGATCAAAGTTTTTCCACCGCGGGACATTTGCCGTAAATTTTTCATCCACTTGTATTCGCCCTTTGTTGATATCCTGATAGACTCTTTTTGTTTTCCACATCATGGCGAAAAGGCTTTTGTCATACTTGGGGGAATGGGGGTCTTTATCGGTATCTGCGTAAGCGTGGTGTAACCTGTGCATAATACCGTAGCCATAAGCACTTAAATAGCTGCTGCCTTGAAAAACCCAGGTCAATACATACGTGATCTTTTCCATAGACTCTGACATGGTAAAGGTTTGATGCGCCGCATACCTATGCAGAAAGAACGTTTGAAAGAAGAGTCCTCCATACCAAAGAACCAGAATGAAAACTATGATTGCCATTTTTTAACTGTGTAATAATGAAAATGAAATTTGTTGATTATCCGTATATGATTGATCTCCAGCAAATAATTGATGGAAGGAAGAAATCATGCATAAATAACACGGTAAGCACTAAACTGTTTCAAATCAAAATACACTGGAGCCTGTGGTAAGTGTCCGATTGCATCGATCTGCATTGTTTAAATTGCGATCAATCAGTATAGATTTTTCCAATATGGGCTATCAATTATTGGCTATCTTTTGCAGTAGCTTCATAGTCAAAGAAACACAATTGCACTTTACCCCATTTGGTTTGGTCGTAAAGCAAAACTATTTGTGCTTATCAAACCGTTGTGCTTCGTACTGAGATTGTAGACTTCTAAAGACTTTTAATCCTGGCGTGTATAAGTCAGGCTTTAACCTTACACTATAATATTTATTGTCATAGTATAACCTGACTAAAGATTTGTTTTTGTCAAGTTATAGCCTTACTTTAGGGGTTTGGAATCCGGTTATAAACTTGAATATGAACAAAAGGAAACTTCAAATAGATCAGCTTGAATCGAGAATAAAGCGATTTTCTTATGCTGGTGAGTTGCCTATTCCTCCAACAGGATGGATCAGAGCCATTCGACTATCACTTGGAATAACAATGCAGCAGTTGGCAAATAAATTGGCAATAACAAAACAAAGTGTCCAGGAAATCGAAATGAGAGAAAAAGAAGGCTCAATAACACTTAGATCGCTTCGGGATACTGCAAGGGCGTTAGATATGGAACTTGTGTATGGCTTTGTTCCTAAGGATGGGTCACTAGAAAAATACATCGACAGGAAAGCTCGCGCATTAGCTGAAAAAATAGTTTCCAGAACATCAAATACAATGAAACTTGAAGATCAGGAAAACACCAGTCAGCGACTAAAAAAAGCTGTTGACGAACGTATGGAAACAATCAAAAGAGAACTGCCCAGGGCTCTATGGGATTAGACTTAGACAACATCAATGGACAAACGCCCTTAGAAGAAGACGAAAAGGAAGGTCTTTTGATTCCTACAATAGCTACTCGTGAAGAGTTAGATGAATTTGAGCAACAAAATATTGAAGAAGCCATGCTATGGGTTTTTAGTAGATCGGTAAACGCTGGCACAATTTTAACCGAAAAATTTATTTGTAATCTGCATAAGCGAATGTTCGGAGATGTTTGGGCATGGGCAGGAAAATTCAGAAAAACAGATAAAAATTTAGGCATAGATAAATGGCAGATTCCCGTAGCACTAAAAAAACTTTGTGATGACGCTTTATACTGGATTCACAACGAAACTTTCACTGCCGATGAAATGGCGTTGAGGTTTAAACACGGAATTGTGAGCATACATTGCTTCGCAAATGGAAATGGTAGGCATAGTAGATTGATGGCGGATATAATTATAAACACAGTATATAAAATGCCTTTATTCAGTTGGGGATCAGATGATTTATTACAAGATGGCAAAGGTCGTTCTGACTATTTAAAAGCAGTAAGAGCAGCAGATAATGGAAATTTTGAACAACTTTTGAGATTTGCTAGATCTTAGTAGGGAAAAGGAAAAGCACGGAGGAGTAGCAAAGACGATAACTAATTCGGGCTAACCACTTAATAATAAATATATAGCATCTGTATAAATTTACAGCACGCAGACAAGAATGTGGTTTAAAAATTTCGCAATAGCCCGGCCCGACTCTACTATCTTAATTCAAAGGAAAAAAATAAAAACAGGGGCTAACTTTCTATAAGAATGGATTGCTGCCTACCGTCAGCTAAGACATCTTACACTGATCCCTTCCTCTCCAATCACGACGCCACCCGCTCCATTTCGAGCATAGAAGATTCGGCCAGCTTCTTTTTGTAGGCCGATGGAGACATGCCTACCTTTTGTTTAAAGATGCGGTTGAAGCTGGTCTTGGATTGAAATCCCGATTCAAAGGCCATGCCCAATAGGGTAAGGTGCTCAAAATTGCTGTCGGCCATTTTTGATTTCACAGCTTCTAAGCGGTATGAATTTACAAAATCGTAAAAGGTGGTTTGAAAGTGGCGGTTTAGCAATTCAGAGAGCTTCTTATCCGTAAGATCTACCATTGTGGAGAGATCGCCCAGGGTGAGCCCTTCGTTTAAATAGGCTTTTTCACTTTCCATCGCATGTAGCAAACGGGATTTTAAGGCTTCGATGTCTTCGCGCTGCGCGTTGAGGTGATAATGCCCCGGCGCATCGTTCCCCGATGGCTCCGGAGTTTTCTCCATATTGCCGATGGGCAGCAAATGGGGAGGGATAAACAGTTGTGATTGAAATATCCCCCGATACCCGATCATACCGATAAATACAACGAGGAGAATTGCCACAACGAGCCCAATATTCCAGATTATCTCGGTGGGTGGAAATACCCATTCGTAGATGGATAAGGCAATATCTACCACAACTACGACCGAGAGTCCCCTGATTAAAAGCACACACCAGCTCACATCTCGTCGACTAAGCGATGAGTAGTTTTCCAGACTTGCGCGCCGCAGTCTTTTTACAAATTTAAATGCCAAAACACTGTAAACGAGCAAGTAGGTGTTTTCGATGATGTTTAAGATTTCGGAATTGTCGGCGATGGTTTGTCCCCAACCGGCAAAAATAGATTCGCTGTAAATGTTGATGGAAAGCGGAATGGAAACCGAAATCCAGTAGCAAAACCAGGGGAGGAGATGGATGGCGAGCGGCTTGATGAGTCTGCGGCTTTGGAATACCAGCGAGCGGGTGTAAAACAAGATCAGCGGGCCGAGCAAAAATCCCATTCCGTATCCGAAGAAAACCGCAATGGCTCCCAGTGTTTTCGAGTGGTGCAAAAACGCGTAGTAGTAAAGCAAAAAGCTAAAGCAAGCTGCGAGGAGCACACTGAGTAAAACCGTAGAAAGAGACCGTCGCGACTTCAACAAAACCACGATAATCAGCGCGGTTGTGGTCATTCCTGCAACGAGGAGGCTGTCGGCGAGCATTTCCAAACTTTCCATCCGGTAAAAATGGCCTTCAAAAACGCCATCTGCAAATCCCGGCGGGTCTTTTTCGCGCATACTATTGGAAAGGTTGGTGAGCCAATGACGATCATCGCTGCTTTAGATGATCGTCATCGGCTCACGGGTAGGTTACTGCTTTATCCACTTTAGGGGCGCAAATCCATCCACCAGGATGATGTAAGCTCCCGGCGTCAGATCGCTCACTGAAATTTGCGCCAATTCTGCGCGGTTTAATAAGCCCCGGTGTACTTCCCGTCCAGCCATATCGCGAATGGAGTACGCGCTGTTTTTAGCCGAAATTTCGATATTCAATACGTCGACCGCCGGATTTGGAAATACCGATAGAGTAGGGGCATTGGCCTGGTAGTCAACGCCGATAAAATCGTCGGGAGATAGCTTAACAACGTAGGAATCTCTGAATTCTACCACGGATGCGTCGTCGGTTTCGTCGGGATTGGGATTCAGGTCGACGGTGCCCTGAAAAGCTGCGCCGAGGTAAACATTTCCGTCCGTGTCTGTATCTACGCCGTGGTGCTCTGTAAAGTTAGAACCGCCAAATTGCCCGGCATGCACAAAGTTTCCATCGCCATCAAGAACGGTGTAAAAAGCATCAAAGGGCTCAGCAGACTCTTTTGTGAATTCTAAAGTCTCATCTTCGTCGGTATTAAAATCTGCCGTACCACCGAAGTATCCGGCGAGTATCACATTGCCAGATTGATCGGTGTTAACGTCGTAGGCATTTTGAAAATTGACTCCCTGGATGGCCTTCACCCATTCTACTGTACCGAAAGGATTTACTTTTACCACGAAAGCTTCTTCGTTAAAGTCCACACCCGTAAGGGTGGTGCCTCCCGCGGTAAATTCGCCGCGAAATCCACCGGCACTATAGGCATTCCCAGCCGCATCGACGGCAATGTCCCAGGGGGTGTCGTTTTGGTCTCCGCCGAAAGCGGTAGCATATCCAAATTCACCTGCCGAATTGAGTTTTAGTACAAACCCGCCCTGTCCGGATTCAACTTCCAATAGCGTTTCGTCTTCACCGGGGTTAAAGTCCACTGTTCCCTGGAACGGTCCGGTTAGGAATACATCGCCAAAATCGTTCACATCCATACCGAGCGATAAAAGCTGCTCGTCGCTGCCGAAATGATGGGCCCATTCAAAGCCGCCCGAAGGATTGAGCTTTACGATAAAAGCGTCCTGCCCCCCATTGGATGTGAGCTGGTATTCCGCTTCGCCGGGATCGTAATCGCCGGGCTGGTTAAAATACCCACTCACGTATATTGCCCCGTTGGAGTCTACTCCAATCGATGTGGCTTCTTCATACCCTTCTCCGCCCATGCGGCCGGCCCATATAAAGTTTCCTTCGGGAGTGAGTTTGAGTACAAAAATATCTTCCGAGCCGGCCGATATGAGTTCAAAAGGTTCACCGCCGGGATTGAAGTCGACAGTGTCTTGAAATACGCCGGTTACATATATGTTTCCATCGGCATCGGTCTCTATGCCCGTTCCGTAATCGAAGAAATCGGCGCCAAAGCTTTTTGCCCAAACGGCGTTCCCATCGGTATCGAGCTTTTGGACAAAAATATCGTAGAACCCGTTGCTTTCAATTTCTATGGTGCCGGGGCCGGGTTTTGTTCATGTTGTGATTTTTTGACGCACGTAATATAGCGGCGTTTCTGGTAAATGATTTCGAAGCGCAATATCCGATATAGTTCCATTACAGACGTGCCAATGGAAGATATGGGCGCTTATATTATAGTCAAATTTCAGTAAATCAATGGTTTAATAATCGGAGGTAAAAATGAGATCAGCAATTTTCTGCATAGAAAATCAACCTTTCGCGCTGAAAGCTTATTTTATCGGGAATGTGAATTGAAAGTCACACAGGTTTTGCGCATCGGTTTACAGCTTTTCCAATTTTAAAATAACTCAGGCATTCTTGGGCAGGGTGAAGCGGATGGTTGTACCCTCACCGGGTTCGGATTCCACCCGTATTTCGCCCCCCAAATTTTCTACAACCTTTTTTACGATAGACAGCCCAAGGCCGGTTCCGCTATATTCTTCGTTGGTGTGTAAGCGTTCGAACAAGATGAAGATTTTTTCGTGGTATTCCTTATCGATGCCAATCCCATTGTCGCTGACCGAAATCTCCCAGAATTTATCCAGCTCTTTGCTGGAAATGTCAATTTCGGGCTTTTTGTCTATTGCGACATACTTCAGGGAGTTGCCAATCAAATTCTGAAAAACAAGCATCAGTGGAGCCCGGTGTCCCGAAATCCCTGGCAGATCGCCAACTGTTATCTTCGCCGATTTTTCTTTGATGGCTCCCCTGAGAATGGCTTTTACTTCGTCTACAATAATTTGTAAATCCAATTCCTGCCTGGGTTCTTCTATTTTGGAGATCTGAGAGTAAATCAATAAATCCTGTATGATTTGTCGCATCCGCATGGCGCCATCCACGGCGAAGTGTATGTATTGATTTGCTTTGTCGTCTAATTGATCGCTGTGTTTCTTTTGCAATTGCACGAGAAAGCTGGTGATCATGCGTAACGGCTCTTGCAGGTCATGCGATGCGATGTATGCAAACTGTTCCAGGTCTTTATTCAGCGTTTGCAGTTCGCGGGTATTTTTTTTCAAAATGGTGTTTACGCTTTTCAGCGATTTTGTTTTTTCATTCACCATCACACGCAGCCTACGTGGCTGTATAGACATGTACCAGGTAAAAACACCCATCACCACGGCGAGTAAAAAACCTGTTGCAGCAAATGGCCAGGTGCGCTGGAAGTGAACCGGATGCTTGGTCTTTAAGTAAATTTTCCAATCGCCCAGTGGAACTGCGGCGCTGTGTACCATGCCTTTGGTGAAATCTACCCCGTGGTCAAACAACTTCGTGTCTGCCGAATCGAGCGTGTTCGACTTTGCAAGCTGAAAATAGTAGCGCTCGTTTTGGCCCGATTCATCGAGCCCAAAAGCGCTTATTAGGGTATTTGTGCGGATGATTACCGCCGAAAATCCCCAAAATGCACCATCTTTAAATATGGGAAGCCGGCCCACGATGCCCGTTCCCCCTTGCACCAATTCAAATGGGCCTTCAAAATAAAGCTCCTTCCGCTCTCTGGCTCGCGCCGACTCGCGTTTGTGAATGGAATCGCTCAGCAGGTTGTAAAGAATTACTTCTTCGTTACCTTCAATGGGGTAAGTTTTGGTAATCACATTTCCCTCTACGAGTTGCAGCGCGTCTATAAAGGAGTTGCCCTTCATAATATCGGCACAAATCGCGTCGTAGTTGTCTTTTAAAATCTCCTTTTCCACCAAAAACGCGAGCAAATTTGCGGCGGTAACACTGGGGTTTAATGATGTTTCCAGATGGTTTTTGAAAAACTGCGTTTCGTTTTTGAGTTGAACGAATTCGTTTTCGCGTTCAATATGAAAGATCTGCACAGCGATAAGCTGCGTAAGAATGAGTAACACAAAAAACACTATCCAGCCAGCAGTTCGCGGATGTGCGAGATTGAATTTTTGGTTGAGCATGAGCAGATGCAACTATATAGCAATTATAAGAACAAAAACGCTTTTCGCAAGGTCATTTAACTTTCGGTTATTGGGTGTTATTCATTTTGCGCTTATGATGACTTTTCAAAACAAATTTTTTTTGTAAACAGTCATTTTTTTGGTAATCGCGCTGTAATATCGTTTGACTCGGCTTGCTGCACAACACCCGTAAATCAATAAAAGAGCATTTTGTGATTGTAGACCACGAGGGTGTCGGTATTTGGTGCTAAGGCTTCATATCCCGGAAATCCTTCAGCACTTACCAGAAGGGAATCATAAGAAATGGCATTTGAGAAACTTGCATCATCGCAAAAAGTTAAGAATTCTCCCGTAGAGCAATACGTGTAATACCCCTGGCTCGCTGTAAAAGATTCTGCGCTCCCATAACCCAGAAATGCTCTACTAAAACTCGGATCAATGGGGCCTTCGAAAAGGATAAATATGGAATCAGACACGATCTCGTAAGCATTTGTTACGGTTTCGGCTCCATTTTGCATAGAAGTTAGGGAGTCTTCGGTAAAAGTGATTTCCATAGAACTATACCACTCTTCGGTGAAGAAATAAAAATCGTCTTCGTCCATGAAATCTTCCAGTGTGTAGTTAGACGCATCGATCTCTCCTGTGCTCGTCCAAATGCGAAGTTCTCTATCTTCAATGCTCTGAAATGTTACGGTAACCGGATAGTTTATTTCACCATTTCCCGATGATGGGCCTGGGTTGTCGTCATCGTTGCTACACGAAAAAAGCGCAAAGAGAAAAGTGCAGAGAATAAAGTGATTTGTTAATCTAAGGTTCATAGCGTTACAGTGTTTTGTGTGATATTCATCGAAATATAATCATTAAGCGCTCTTCCAGCAAAGGATGCGAAAAGAGTTGGGATAAAGAAACCGGCATCACATCGAGAAACCATTTTCCACCGGGTAGGGTTCCGGGATGGTTTCACTGTCGAGCATTTCGAGCAGGTCAATCTCAATTGCGCGTGTAATGGTAGATATTGGGACATCCTGATAGGTGCCTTCGAATGGGTTCTCGGAGTAATCTCCTATTTTATCCATCAGAAAATACAGCCATATAATAAGCCCTGAAATGGGAATGGAAAACCATACGTCGGCATCGGCTGCAAATTCAAAAATCTCAATCATTCCGAAGGGGATGAGCGAACAAAAGAAATAGGTCATCCAAAGCGCAGTGGAAGCGTATTGCCTGGGCAGGGGGAAATTCTTAATCCGCTCACTTCTTCCCTGATTGTCGTAGTGTTTTGAAATAAGTTGATGTAGCCAAACCTGCTTGTATTCCGAAAGTTTTCCCGATTTATAAAGTGCGTCAATTTTTAGCGATTGTGTTTTTAGAATTTGGGCAGGCCAGTTGGTTTTATCGGCATAGCTGTCAAATTCTTCTTTGGCCAGGTATTTCAATAGCTCATCTTGATCTGAATTTATAGAGCGAATGCTGAATCCGGGCACAATTCTATCGATGCTTTTTTCGGCCGGGTGCTCCCAGGTGCGCTTCACGCGAAGTGCATTTCTCAGCGAAATCAGCCATGCGATGTGGCGCTTGATCAATTCTGTTTTTATCGATTGGCTCTCTTTATCATCGCCGCCAACCATGCTGATAACTGCCGTTGAAAAGGTGCGGCTATCGTTTACTATTGCGCCCCATATCTTGCGGGCTTCCCAGGTTCTGTCGTACGAACTGTTGTTTTTAAACCCGAGGTAGAAGGCTACTGCAATACCCACCACACTCACCGGTTGCCAGGGCAAAGATAAATTCCAGTTGGTTAATTTGTAAAGTCCCACCACTGCAGTAGCGTAGATCAATCCTTTGATAAGTGAAGTCTGCGACCAACGAATGGTGCGCCACAGCGAATAATGTCTATTTACGTACATCGAAAATGGTTTGCCTTTTATTCAAAGGTGAGTATTTTTCTATAATTGGGCGTGATTCAGCGGATAAGCGCTGAAAATTCGCGGTTTGCCCAGAGAATTTGAGATCATCATGAAATGGAAAGTGTGCTGGTTATGCGTGGTGTATGTTATCAAAAGGGCTTTGTGGAATATAAAATTCCACGTTTAAAGCGAGAATATTTGATAATTAGGAATAATTCTTTTGCTTTGTGGCACGGTGGAGTCCGGAACCCACCTAAATAAACGGGGCGAAACCGAAAAGCCTTACGAGTAGGCCAAAACAAATTCATTACAATGATTAACAAATTTAAAGCGCTGGCAGTAGTAATTGCTACAGGTGCTATGATGGCGAGCTGTTCATTAACTTTGCCGGTTGCAGCAACAAGCAACGATGTAGGTTCTAAAGTTGGAACTGCTAAAGCACAAGGTTTTTTCTCTGTTCTATTTTTTAATGCAGATGCGAGTATTCAAACTGCTGCAAAAAATGCGGGAATCACTAAAATTTCTACTGTTGATGTTAAGCACAACAACGTATTAGGTATCCTTACTTCATACGAGACTATCGTAACTGGAGAGTAATTTCTACCTCAACTCATTAAATGAAAGCGCTTGGCAGTGAATCACCGTCAAGCGCTTTCTCAATTTATATCGAATATGCGCGGTTGTATTTTTTTATTCACACTTATTTTCATCCTTGGGAGTGCTTGCCAGCCTTCGTCAAACGGAAATAATGTTGACCTTTTTAACGGCATTTCTATTGCGCTCAACTCTTCTGAAGAAATGGTGGAGTTTACGGAAGCCGATACGGATGCGT
>JAIVHP010000482.1 GCA_020201045.1 Flavobacteriales bacterium | reverse complement strand
AACTTGCCCTCTGAATCGGCATTCAAAACGCTCTGAATGGCGAAAAAAATTATAACGGCTCTGGATTCTAGTTTCTAATCTAGAGCTTGTATGCAACTCCCAGATTTAACCAGGCAATTCCGTATCCAATTTCACCCATGGCAGCAAAGTGCTCACTAAAGTAGTATCTACCCCCTACATATAAGGAAAAAGCAAGTCCGCTGGAGTCGTTTGAAATTCCGGATGGAACATCTCCAATTTCCCGAAAAGATACGATGTTTAAACCGAGCATCGCTCCCCCATAGGCGTCGAGCTTATCGGCCACCGGATAGTGTAAGGCTGCCCTCGCTCCTATAATCGTGTAGGTGTAGCGCCAGCCGTAACGATCGCCCAGAAACCTGGTTTCGTACTTTGAACCGGCAATACCAATGTATCCGCCTACACCCAAAGTCAAATCTTCGGTAAGAAAGTCTTCTTCAATGCCGTATTCTCCCGAAAGGGAAATAGCAGGCAATGTGGAAGAGTATAATCTTCCGGAATAAAGTGTGCTTCCAATACCGATGCCGGCATTAAAAACCATATCGCCCTTGTTAAATGTTGGGGGAGCCTGAGACCATGCGGTGCAAGTGAGAAGTGCGGCTGCTGCGGCTAGAAGTAGTTTTTTCATTGCTGTGGTGTTCTGGTTAAAGTGGCTAAATTAGAATTTCCGGCGTTCTCCTGAAACTTTAATTGCAATATCTGATGCTGCGCTGGATGTATTGACACAAAAAAACCGGCGAAATTGTTTTCGCCGGCATAATGAGTTTTCAATAAATCACTCTGTTATTTTACATTAACCGAGATGGTGGCGCTCATCTGTTCTCCATAAGAGCGGTGAAGTCCATCGGCAAATTGCAAAGTAAGGGTGTGCATTCCGGGATCGAGTGTAAGCGTATCGCCGGTTTGTCCGCCGCCGTAGTGAATATGCGTTTCATTGGCAGGAACTGCTTCTGCAAAAGGTGTAAATTCGCCATCAATTATAATGTGGTGGTGTCCGAACCCTTCGTTTATAGGGCCAGCGGGCTCTACTTCCATGCCTTCCACGCCAAATTCCACGTAAAAAGGCGATGTTACTTCTGCACTGTCTTCCAGGTTAGCAAACATAACAGCGGCATTTTCCGGAACCGCCGGAACTTCTGCCATACCGGTTTTCCCCTCTTCATCTTTTGTTTCAACTTCTTTTGTTTCGGTTGTCTGCTCTGACTTGTTGCCCGTTTCTCCACATGCTGCGAGAAAAGCAACTGAAATAATTGCTATAAATACTTTTTTCATTGGTGATTTGTGTTTGGTGCAAAAATAGGGAATGTTTTTAGGTAACAATGATTTACAGAGATCAATATTGAAGCCCAATACAATCGATAAACCGATATTCAAGAAAACATACTTGTTCCTTGAAGCATTCGTATTAATTTCGTCCGGAAACCACTACCGAATGAAAACGATCAGAAAGCTAAATAAACCTGTTGTAGCCGCTGTAAATGGCGTAGCTGCTGGAGCTGGAGCAAATATCGCCCTGGCATGCGACATTGTGATCGCTGCGGAATCGGCTAGTTTTCTTCAGGCATTCAGTAAAATTGGGTTAATCCCCGACAGCGGCGGCACCTACTTTCTACCCCGCTTGATTGGTTGGCAGAAAGCTTCGGCGCTGATGATGCTGGGAGATAAAATTCCCGCGGCAGATGCCGAGAAAATGGGGATGATTTATAAAGCTGTGCCCGACGCCAAATTTGATTCGGAAATTGAAGCAACTTGCGCCAAACTCGCCAAAATGGCAACTAAGGGACTGGCGTTCACCAAGATTGCGCTCAACCAATCGATGCAGAATAATCTTAATGCACAGCTCGCACTCGAAGAGCAATTGCAGACAAAGGCCGGCTCCACCCACGATTACAACGAAGGTGTAGACGCATTTTTAAATAAGAGAAAACCAGAATTTACCGGTTCATAATGGCAGATAAAAAAGAAATAATTGGAATTATAGGCAGCGGATCTATGGGTACCGGAATTGCCCAGGTAGCTGCAACAAGCGGACACACGGTTCGCATTTACGATACCAATGCCGATTCGATGGATAAGTCGGCAACGTCGCTGAAGAAAATCATGGAGAAATTGGTTTCCAAAGGCAAAATCGAAAAGGAAACAGCCGATGGAATCCTCTCGAGAATCAATTACTACCACAGCGTTGAAAAACTCGGCGATGCAGATTTAATAATTGAAGCAATTATTGAAGACCTTACTATTAAGAAAAACGTATTCAGCCATTTAGAGATCATCGCAAAAGACGATGCTATTTTGGCAACCAATACATCGTCTTTGAGTATTGCCAGTATATGCGCAGCTTGTAGTAAGCCGGAACGCGTACTGGGCATTCACTTTTTTAATCCGGCTCCGCTTATGCCGCTGGTAGAAATTATTCCGGCGGTTCAAACGAGTGGCGACACCCTGGTAGCTGCCCGAAATTTAATCGACTCCTGGGGAAAAACCACCGTTACCGCCAAGGATACACCGGGTTTTATCGTAAACCGTGTGGCGCGTCCGTTTTACGGCGAATCGATTCGGATTTACGAAGAAGGTATAGCCGATATTCCCACAATAGACTGGGCGATGAAGGAGATTGGAAATTTTAGAATGGGTCCATTCCAGCT
>JAIVHP010000071.1:1438-12971 GCA_020201045.1 Flavobacteriales bacterium | reverse complement strand
TAAAGTTTTCTTTACAATTTTCTCATCTCGGGCTCCGAGCTTTGAAAGCGCACGCTGTTTTCACTACCAGCTCTTCACGGCTTTAAGCACGGCCGATTGGTTTTCACTGTTCCAAAACTGAACGAAATACATCCCATTTGGCTGCGCCGACAGGTCGATTGTAAGAAGCGCATTGGTAACCTGGAGCACCTTTATCTTTCGCCCCTGAATGTCGATCACTTCAATGCGCTCTACATTCGATTCAGATCCGAGATCTACCTGCAATGTATTTGATGTGGGGTTCGGATACATTTTGATGGCATCAGCAAAACCCGGCGAGCTGGTATTGCTGACATCGTCGGAAGTAAAACACACCTGCAGCTCCCAGTTATTGAGCGAGCCACCGTTATCGGCCGATATATCTTCAATTTCAAGAATCCATGTTCCCAGTGCATTCTCACCATCGAATACAGAAAGCGACTCGGATGGAATATAAACGCTTCCATCGGTGGCCGGACAGGCTATTTCGGCCGTTGGAGCGTCGTCGTCGAAACCAAAATTGAAGTTTTCGCCATCTCCACCAATTCCCGAGAGCAGGGTCTGCCCGTCTTCGTAAGAGATCATAACCGAAGGAATATTAATCGCCCCGCTGTTTCCACCCATATCGAAAAAACCATCTCCGGGAACGTTGTTGATCACAATTACGGCTTCGGCGCCGGCTTCCTGTGCAAACAAAACCTTTTGCACGAAAGTGCATTCCCCCCGATTTACGAGGGCAATATTTCCCGCAATTTCGGATGGGTTTACCGCCGCACTGCAAAGGTCATTCGGTTCGTCTTCGCCATCTTCGACCAGCACCGCCTGTGCGTTTACTCCCGCCCCTGGAATATTGGGTCCAAAGGCAGCAGCTCCAGACGAAGCATATTCACCAGCTATGGTTGCGGGTGAATTTACCACTACGTCGCCACCGGAATCCAAGGTAATGTTCAACCCACAATTTCCTTCTGTGAGTAAGGCATCGGTTCCATTAGGGCTGATCAGTCTGAAAACGAGATCGCCAATTTGCGGGTGTTCGCCCTGAATATTGAGCACGTTCAAATCGGCGATAAGGCCAGCTTCTAATACTTCAATTTCCGATTGAACGGTGTTCGGCTCATCGGGTGAGATTTCTACCGGCGTATCGGTCGAAAGATCTGCGAGACAGGTAAACGTGGTAAAGCTAAACACTTCAGACGGCTCGGAAGTACCGCAAGAAGTGCTGTTTATCACCCGCCAGAAATAAGTCGTTTCAGAGAGCAGTCCCGGGAAGCTAAACGCGTTTTCTTCGATCGCACCGGAACTCAGCGTATTCTCGCTAAAATCGGGTACGGCAGAGATTTCCACTTCATAGGTCATACCCACAGTGGCATTATCTTCCCACCCGAGCGTTGGGTTGGTCGCAACCGCTTCGGCTTCATCTTCGGGTGTTTGGGGTTGAGCTGCAACCGGATTGGCATCTATCACATCGATAGAAACCGTAATGGAATTCGAAAAATCCACACCTGTTCCTTCAGCATTTTCGGGTTGTTCGGCCACAACCAAATCGACTGTTTCGCCAAAAGCTCCAACTTCAAAAAGGTTAAACGATAAACTCAATTCGGGTTCATTCTGGCACACTTCTTCTTCGAGCACATCGGTTTCAAAAACAAAACCGTTTTCTATTGCAACGATATCAAAGTTATTGTCAGACACGTCAAAAAAGGTTCCGGCAGAGCTCATCACCATCACTTTTGCGATACCCGTTTCTACATTGGGCACCTGTATTTGGTGCGATCCCGTGTTTGGAACCCCTTCCGCGAGAAGAGTAGGAAAAGAAAAACCATTGGTTGTCGAAAGGTAGATATCTACCGTTTCGGCGCTAATTGGTGCAGCATCGGTATTTGCCACATCCCAGGTTACCGTTTCGTAATCAAAGGCGTTCCAAACAATCCCGTTTTCGCTGGGGTAAAGCACGGTAAAAGGTTCCGTATCGGGAACGGTAACCACATCTACATTGGCGAATTGCGTGCACCCCGCAACGGGCGCATTATCGCGTACGCTTACGCGGAAGCTCATATTACGCGGTACAGATGGAATGCGCTCCCAGGTAAAGGGACCATTTCCCACCAACGCGGCCAGGCTTGGGAAATAGCGAACGGAATCGGTTGTTGGTGAATTAGACCTAAAGTTTGGTCCTGCGGTAGATCCCGCCTGTGGCGGCTGTGGGGAAATTTCAATATCCATTTGCTCCCAGCAATAGGTCAATTCGTCGTCATCGGCATCTGTTGCATTTGCCGCAAGGGCAAATGGTGTGCTTACTGGAATATAAATCACCTCGGGCAAATCGGCTATTTCAGGCGCTGAATTGTCTACCGGCGTATTCACCTGGCAGTTGTTATTGGAGATTTGCACACCTATTTCGCTCATGCTCACTCCGTGGAAGTGATCGTCGCTGTTGTTCTGTACATTTGGGTCGCAAATACCTGCATAAGCCATAATGGTAGACCCGCTTCCGGGCTCCACGGCCGTTGAATTATTGCGGTTTCCATTGCAGGCATTGTTAAAACTGTGGTTGGCGGCAAACTGGTGGCCTACCTCGTGGGCCACATAATCAATATCGAACGGATCGTTTATCGGTGCTGCACTTCCCGTTACGCCGCGCGCTTTGGCGTTGTCGTTGCAGGTAACGCCAAGTCCGGCGAGTCCGCCGCTATTGGTTCCAAATACATGGCCAATATCGTAGTTGGCTGCACCAATTTCGCTGTTCACATTTTGCTGATTCTCCTGAATCATATTTCCAGGACTTCCATTGGTGTAAGGGTCAGAACCGGCGTCTTCGTAAATGAGAATATCGTTGTTTTCAATTACGGTCATGGTCACGCCAAAATCTCTTTCGTACACCCCGTTCACGCGATTCATTGTTGTTGCAATGGCCGCTGCGGCATCTTCAGTTGTTCCGCCGTGGAAGGTGGTGTACTCGCCGGTTGCGGCAATAGCGATGCGGTAGGTTTTGAGCTCGCAATCGTTGTAGGGCTCACCCGATTTTGCTTCCGATGGTTTGTACTTGGTATCGCCGCTTTCCACGAGGCAATTGGCCAATTTATCGGTGTAAAAATCACTTTTTTTGTACACCATATAAAAGGCGGTATTATTCTGAAAAACGGGATCTATAAAAGTGGTGCTCTCTCCCGGACTAAATACCATGGCTCGAATTCCCTTGTGGGATATTTCGAGCTTTCCCCATCTATTTCGGTTGTTTTCGGCTATGATGGTATAGGTTTCGATGTCGGGGAAAACGGCGGAAAGACCTTCCGAAAAAGTGCTGTTTTTTCTGATGCTGTAAGCGGTAAAATCGCCTTCATTATCGGGAAGCCAAATAAGTGTTTCGTCCGGAGCGCCGGGTAATTCACTTTGTACCGCTTCGATATCGACCTGGTAATAGGCCGCTTTATGCGCTTTTATTTGCGCCGACTCCATATCTAAGGGCATCGCCAGTTCGGTTGTGGGTGTCCACAAATGAGAAGTCAATTGGCTGTAAGCCGAAAAGCCAATTAACAGGAAAGCTGCTACAAGCGTAGATGGGTAATATATTTTCATAGGTTTCAAATTTGAATGCCCAATATAGCACCTTGGCGGAAAAAGGGCGAAGAATTGTTGGGTGAATACCAACTATTCGGGTATTCCTATACTATTGTTTTGGCGGGCCAGCGTAGAGCTTTGATCGTATTATCTGCTCGAGATTTGGAGAAATCTGTTTTGAGGCTTCGGGTTTTAGACTGGGGTCATTCACGCGGTAGCCCATCACTTTTTCAAAGGCATAGTGGAGAAGGGATATTTCGCGGAGCACATCACCAGAAATGACCTGTACACTTTCATCTCTTTCGATATACTTTACGAGCACTTCATCGATTTGATCGTATCCCCGCTCAAAAAGACCTTCGAAAGCAACCGCACTTAAAACGGCATTATCATCGTCGGTAAGCAGCCGCAACTCGCCCAAGGATGCTGCATCCTTTAGCTGTTTTGCATTTTTGTAAGCTGGCGATGACTGGCTATCGCGGCCGATGTTCTCAGAGCTAATGAAATTGTCGCGTTTTATTCTTTGAGCCAGCTCAGATGTATTGGGACTTATCGCCGGGTCACTTTTGCCACTTTGTTTTTGGGAACTACAAGACCAGCCAGCGCCGGCCAGTAAAAAAAGGATAAGAATTACTGCATGAGCTCTTTTTTGCATGGTTCTAAAATAGCGCAAAGCGGAATACAAAATTGCCCTACCCGCTCGCCCTTATGAACCGAGGGCTTTTAATAGCTCACACATCAGCAGAACGCAATGGTGTTTTAATCGATGGGTAAATTGTAAACCAATCTCAAATCTACTATGGGTCCATCTTTGAAAGTCGGGTTAACAGGCTGATTTCTGTTGTCGCCTATTCTAAAAATACTTATTCGCGCGTCGATTTTGTCGGTATCGCTGTACTGTTCGTAGTTTCTATCGAGGGCGTATCCCAGCCGGCCCTCAATGTGCAAGTTCCCCAGGGCTTTCCATCTGGCAAATAGCGACAGGTCAATGCTGGTTCGCTCCATGTAGTCGCCGCGGTATTCGGGCCGCGAGAGTTCATAGCTGGTTATGAGCCCAAAATGGCTCAAGCCAACCGAAATTCGCTCAGAAGCGCGGTATTTCACTTTCAGGTAAATGGGAAACAAGCCCTCCATGCTCCAATTATGGGCAAACTGCCAGTTCACATCGATCAGGGGCACGAACAAATCTCCAGACTTTTCGCGGTTGTACATCAGCCCGTAGCGCATGGTGAGCGTTTCGCTGTATTTTCTTTCGTACATGGCAATTCCACCAAATTGCCAGGCTCCAGGCCCCGGATTAATGCCATCGGTCATATACCTCGGTACAAACAAAATTTGAATGGCACTTCGCTCACCTAGTTTTTGAACCAATCCGGTTTGGAAGATAAGTCCGTGCAATTCTACCGGCGCCATCACATTTGCATCAAAATCTAATGGCGATTCCACCTGAGAATAAGTATACGTTAGGTTGTTAAACCAAATGGTTCTTTTATTAAAAACCACCGGAAGCTTCAAGTTGGCCAGAACAGCCGATTCGGTAGCCTTTCCGCCGATAAGTGGATCCTTGTATTCCGCTGGAGCTCCATACCTGGCACCGAAGCTGAAAATATCGATGGAATTCTGAGCGAAAGCCGAAGTACCGGCAAAAAATATTGAGAACAGAATTGGCAATAGATAATCTTTACGCTGATTATTCTTCTGTCGATTTCAGGCATGTATGCCCAGGAATCAAAGGCCACTATGGAAGCATCGCCCACTCGCGAAACCATCTATTTTGATGGCGAGCTAAGCGAGCCGGCATGGGGTAAAGCTAAAAAAGTAACCCAGTTCACGCAGCGCGAACTCTACCTGGGAATGGAGGCTACAGAGCAAACCGAAGTGGCCGTGCTCTACGACGAAAAATTTATTTACATCGGTGTTTGGTGCTACGATAGCGACCCCGACAAAATTGTGGCGAAGGAAATGCGTCGCGATTTTGATTACGAGCTAGACGACAACTTCATCGTGATCATTGACACCTACCTCGATCAGCGCAACGGATTTATGTTTGTGACCAACCCCAACGGAGCCCGTGCCGACTTACAGGTTTTCAATAATGGCGGTTCGGTAAACAACTATTGGAATGGGGTGTGGGATGTGCGAACCACCCGCAATGATCAGGGTTGGTTTGCAGAAATAAAAATTCCATTTTACACCTTAAAGTATCGCTCGGGAATAGAAGACCAGGTTTGGGGGATAAACTTTGAACGAAATATCAGAAGAAAAAGAGAGCAATCGCGCTGGCAGGGCTGGAATAGAAACTACAACATCACCAACGTAAACCGCGCCGGATTACTCACGAATTTAAATGAACTACGCGATGAGCGCTTTGTGGAAGTAAAGCCATACGGGCTGGGCGGTCTTGAATACGACGATGAAAACGGCTCTTCGGAAGTGCTCAATGCGGGAGGCGACATCAATGCCCTGCTTTCTCCTACATATCGTCTAAATGTTACTTTTAACACCGATTTCGCACAGGTAGAATCCGATCAGCAACAAATCAATCTCGAGCGATTTCCGTTATTCTTTCCCGAGCTTCGGGAGTTCTTTTTAGAAGGCGACGATTTTTTCGACTTTGGATTTGGCGGAAATCGCATCATCCCGTTTTATTCGAGGAGAATAGGGCTGAATGAAGACCGCGAAACCGTTCCCATCATCGCAGGAGCGCGACTCCTGGGAAAAGAGCGCAACACCACCCTGGGAGCAATGAGCATTCAAACAGCCAGTCAGGACGGCGAGCCCACAGCAAATTACACCACTTTGAGTTGGCGGCAGGATGTAGGAAGCCAAAGCGTAATCGGCGCCATGACCACGAATAAAATTACCGATGGCCGCTGGCACACCACCACCGGAGTGAACGGGCGGTATTCTACATCGAATTTATTTGGGAATAGAAATCTTGATCTGGGCGGAGCGATTATTCAGAGCTACAATACCGACGATGGTTATCAGGATCAGGCTTTTGCCTATCGGTTTTTCGCCAATTACCCGAACGATAAAATGCGAATTTTCGCATCTACCCAGCGTTCGCCAGCCGCATTTGAACCCGAAGTGGGCTTGATGAGAAGGCGAAATTTCAGAGAGTCGTTTTTTCAATTATCGCTAAATCCGCGCCCGAAAAAAAACCTGATGTGGATCAGGCAGTTCGACTTCTCGCCCGGGAGCATTACCTACGTGCAATACGACGATACAGAAGAACTCCAATCCTTCCAATATTCCCTTCGCTTTTTGGGGTTAAATACCCGCGGTGGAGAAACTTTAAACCTCAGCTACGAAGTGATAGCCGAAGGTCTGCGCGAAGACTTCAATATTTTCAACGACGTCGTCATCGAAGAGGGTACCTATTGGTGGAATCAGTGGAGAGCTAATTTTTCGACCTTTTCGGGAAGGCAATTTTCTTTCAATACCAGTTTTACAACAGGAGAGTTTTTTAACGGAACATCCTTCCAAAACGCCAGTAATCTGTTGTGGCGAGCATCTAAACACATCACCCTCGACTTGCGATACGAGAAGAATATCATCGACCTGCCGAATGGAAATTTTGAAACAGACTTAATCGGCTCGCGGATTCAATACGCCATAAATCCGCAGGCCTTTGGCTCGCTTCTAACCCAATGGAATTCGGCTCAAGAAGAAGTTAATGTCAATTTCAGGCTACAGCTTATTCCAAAAATCGGAACGGACTTTTACCTGATCTACAATCAAATTGTAGACACGCGAAACAATGAATTAGTTTTTGAGCGGAGTACGCTTCTCGCAAAGCTTATTTGGCGGTTTGTAGTTTAACAGAGCTCGGAAGAGCCCTGCGGTAGTTACAACTGCGGTTCTCAGTACTTCTTACGCCCTTTTCCCTTGTCTTTAAAACTCCGTTTCTTTCCACCGCTTCCGGGTTTTCCGCCGCCCGATTTTCCACCGCCGGGGCGCCCACCTTTAAAGCTGCGTTTTCCGCCGGGCCGACCCACACTTCCGAGTGGCTCTGCCTTGAGATCTACCTTTAGCTTCTTGCTGCCGTATTGGGTGCCCGATAGACTCTCGGCGACCTGAATGGCGTGTTGAGACTCCACATCGATTGACGAGCCGTTTGTTTCAATTTCGATTTTCCCAAAATTGATGGAAGAGTTGTTCATTGCTTCATTGATGATTCCCATCAATTTGGCCGGATTTACGTGTTCTTTGTAACCGATATTGATGTCCATCCGGGTAAATTTCCCGTCGCCATCTCGTTCCCGGCGATTTCCCTTTGGTCCACGCTCGCTTTTACCCCTCGAGCCGGCATCGCGGTCGTTACCCTTTCCGGGAGCAAAGTTTATATCCTGACCGCCAGATTTACTCTTTACCGCATTGCTGTATGACCACTTCACGAACTGCTCAATAATATCCTCGCGGGTCAGTTCTTCAAATTTCAAATACACGTCGGTGAGAACCGATGCCACTGAAGTTCCTTTTAAGTCGGCAGCCAAAAGCTCATCGGCATGAGCCAAAACAGCGGTCTTTCCAATTTCTTCAACTCCAGGCACTTTTTTGAGTTCGAATTTCTTTCCGAGCATTCGCTCGATTTCTCTGATTCTGCCTTTTTCGCGACCGTGGATAATGGAGAGGCAAACACCATCCTTACCAGCTCTACCTGTTCTACCACTTCGGTGTACATAAACTTCCGGATCATCGGGAAGGCTATAGTTCACTACGTGTGTTAAATCGTCTACATCTATACCACGCGCAGCGACGTCGGTTGCAACGAGAAGGGTGATTTGTTTCTTTCTAAATCTACCCATCACCTTGTCTCGCTGCTGCTGAGAAAGCGCACCGTTTATGGCTTCTGCGGGATAGCCAAGGCCATTTAGCTTCGCTGCCACAGCATTGGTTTCTTCGCGGGTGCGACAAAACACAACACCGTACATATCGGGGTTAAAATCGAGCAATCGGCTCAGCGCTTCAAATCGATCTCTCGCACTTACCATATAGTACTCGTGCGACACATTCAATGCGCCTTCATTTCGTTTTCCGATGCTAATACGCAGCGGCTCTGCCATGTATTTTCGGGCAATAGACTCTACTTTGGGAGGCATGGTAGCACTAAAAAGCCAGGTTGACTTTCCCTTCGGCGTTTGTTTAAAAATGGTTTCCAAATCTTCCTTAAAGCCCATATTGAGCATTTCGTCTGCTTCATCGAGCACAAAAAGCTGAAGTTTTTCGAGTTTTAAAGCACCGCGGCGAATCATATCTACTACACGTCCTGGTGTACCTACCACAACCTGTGAGCCCTTTTTGAGCTGCTTTTCCTGGGTGTATATCGGTGCGCCACCGTAAATGGCTGTCACAAAAATGCCATCGAGGTTCTTTTTGAATTTTGTGAAATCGTCGGTAATCTGCAAACACAGTTCGCGCGTTGGGCAAAGCACCAAAGCTTGTACATGCGATGCATTCGGGTCGATGTGGTGAAGCAGTGGCAAGCCAAAGCCGGCAGTTTTTCCCGTTCCCGTTTGTGCAAGGGCTACTAAACTTTCGGGAAGGTCCCGGAGCAATGGTAAAATTTCTGCCTGTACCGGGGTTGGTTCCGTAAAACCCATTTCGGTAATGGCCGAAATGATTTCGGGCTTCAAGCCCGATTCTTGAAAATTATTCATACTTGTGTGATGGAGTGCCGTGTGGATATCAGAAAAATTTCACTCAACGGCAATGTAATTTGTGATCTATTATAGACCGTCGATTTATTAGGCTGCAAAGATAATGTATAATTTTGTGATATTTACCAAGAAAATTTACGATGAAACTACTGTTATAAGCTTCACCATCAAAGGGCTTCAGGTACGCTGCAAGACACTGACACCCTTACCGCAAATTAAATAGAAACCATTATGCGCCTTATTTTACTGTTATTGTCTTTCTCGCTTATCCATTCTGCGGTTGCTCAGGACACGCCTGCAAATTTTGACGAAGAGCTCGCTTCAAAACTCGGAGTCGACGACTACGGAATGAAGAACTACATTTTTGTATTGCTCAAAACGGGAGATACTGAAATCGCCGATAAAGACTCATTGAACGCTCTTTTCCGCGGGCATTTTGAAAATATGGAAGCGATGGCCGAAAGCGGTAAACTCGCCCTATCCGGGCCTTTCGGCAAAAACGACAGGGTCTACCGCGGTTTGTTTATCCTCAACGCCGAAAGCAATGAAGAGGCGATGCAGCTTCTCAACAACGATCAGGCAATAGCGGCAGGGGTTTTTGATGTGGAGCTTACGCCGTGGTATGGCTCGGCAGCACTCCCAGTATTTCAGAAGACCCACGACAAAATTGCACGAAAAAAACCCTGAGCATTTAAAACTTCCGAACGGCTCTTACCCGGTATGGGGTATCTTTGAAATTGGTATTGGCTATTCCGGAAATAAACTGGACAAACCACGAAAAAGTGCTGCCAACTTCTGTGCTGCTCCAATATCCGGCCGACAGGTTTTCGGCAAAACCTTCCGTCTCATTATCGTCGTCGTTATTCAGAGCCTTATTAATGATCATCGCTTTATCGCTCATAGTCTTCAACTCCCACACAGCGGGTAGATACCAATCGTCAAAAGATTCACCGGATACGGGGTCGGTGTAAACAAAGTTTGCGCAAACTTCGCCGGCGAGGGTAGACCCCGTGTTTAAACTACCATCAGACGCACTGGACGCATCGGAAGTTTCGTAAAGCGCCCCCCACTCTTCGGAAGTTTCCAAATCGTACAGGGATGCAACCAGCCCGTGCTCGGCCCCGGAGCTATCCTTCCAAACAGAAAAAATAATTCCGCCGTAGGCAATATCTCCAATTTGATTGTAAAACCCGTTTTCGGCGTGCAGGGCATATGGTACACTCAAAATCTGAGATGTTGCGATCACAGTATAATTGCTTCCACCATCCGGGTCGGTTTCAGATTTCAAATAAAACGGGCCATCAGACCAGTTAACACTGCCGAGTGACGCGTTTGCTTCTGGCGTTCCTGCACCCAGAGCCAAACTTCCCAGTCCGCCAGAATTGGTAGTGATGGAATGCGTTTCAACGTAGACAGGATCACCATTTGGGTCGCCCTGAACTACCGAGAGGCGAACACCCACATCCTGGTTTGCTGAAATGGCTCCATCTGAATCGCGTACCACAAATTGATAACTTATAAGATTAGGTGATTGGGCACACGCGAAATTAACGATGCCAATTAAGAACCAGGTTGCCGCAATGCAACTAAAAATCCAAAATTTCATGACGCTCAACTTTTCTTAATGATTTTAAAAGTCTTTAGCGTTTTACTGCTCATAGAAATGGTGAGAATGTAAACTCCCCCGCTTTGGTTGTGAAAAGGGATGCGAGCTGTTTTGGTCGAAATATTTTGTTTGAATAGATACTTTCCTTCGGCATTAAACACAGAAACTGTAACCGGCTCTTTGAGATGGTCGAACTCCAGTTGCAGATGGGAAAACACAGGATTTGGGAAAACCCGCATCTGAAAGTATTCCTCATTCGGGCCTTCAAGCGAAATAGATTGAAAAGATTGTTGTACGCCCTGGGTGATAGTCACATCATCGGTTTCAATGGAAGTAAATGCGAATTGTCCCAGCGAAAAACTCACTTCAGCAGTATTTGTGGAGACAGTGGATCCTGCAGCGTTTAGTGATGTTTGCGAAAAAAGTTGAAGCTGACAGAGTAACCCTAAAAAGAGCGAAAAGAACTTTATTGGACTGCTAAACATCGGTTAAAATTGGTTACTGGCAAGTTAAGGCCATAAACCCGTTCGTGTCAAGGGGTATTATCAGTCTTTATATTCTTGGAATCCTTTCAACTAAAATTGGCGACTCAAAAAAAACTCCATAAAGAACAGATTATCACCGACTGAGAAAATGCATTGCGGAGAAAAACAGCAACGTCACTTTCTTGAAGTTTTCGACGAAAAGA
>JAIVHP010000071.1:0-1415 GCA_020201045.1 Flavobacteriales bacterium | reverse complement strand
GTTGACGATTTTGAAATAAGCCCGAAATACACCGTTTAATCAAGCCCCTTTTTTTCCAACGCTTTCTTAAGGTCTGGAACACCAGGATAGCGAACAACCTTTTTGAGTTTTACTTCTTCGCCATCGCGTTTTATAACTGAATTCTTTTTTGAGTTAATGGACTTATGTATAAGCTTTGCAATTTTGTGTGCTGAATAATCCGGATAAGCGCCGCGCAAAACTGCAGCCATTCCGGCAATTACAGGTGCCGCCATACTCGTTCCCGATTGGCTTTCAACACCCTCGCCTACCGACAGGCTTAAAATTTCTGAACCTGGCGCCAGTATATCTACTCCTTTTCTTCCCAAATTCGAAAATCCGGCCACAAATGCGGTATCTCCATAAGGAGTATTGGCTCCAACGGTAATCCAACCCTTCACCGATTTTTTCTTTCCCAGCGTACCATCGGGGTATTTTCTCGATTCGTCGTTATTGCTTCCTTCATTTCCGGCTGCGTGCACTATGAGCACATCTTTTTCGAGCGCGTATTCTATTGCATCGTAAACCAACTGTTTTTCGGGCGAGAAGGCCTTTCCAAAACTGAGGTTCATCACTTTCGCACCATTATCTGCTGCATATCTAATAGCCAGCGCCACATCTTTATCGCGCTCATCTCCGGCCGGTATCGCACGGATGGGCATAATGATTGCATTCGAAGCGATCCCATCTACCCCCAAATCGTTGTTTCTTACCGCTGCAATTATTCCCGAAACGTGAGTTCCGTGGCCGGGATCTTCGGCTGAAACCATGTTGTTTCCATAACCTGTATTCTTCTCGGCAGCCTCGGCTTCATTAACAATGTCGCGCGGATCGAATTCAGTATTGTAATTGTATTCGATAGATCTCTCAAAGTAATCCTTCCCGCTGTCCAGGTATTCGGTTAAACCTTCTTGTTCGGCCATGAGAACGAATTGTTTTACCTGCTCTTCTTCCTTGTCTGTTGCTTCGTATTCAATGATGTCCTGAATAGACGGATTATCCCTCCCCGTTTTTTCCTGCATGTATGAAACAGCGCCTTTGTACAGCGATGCCAGTTGCGCGTACTCGGCAAACTGATCATTTATTTCGCTGTACTCTCGGTCGAATTCTGCTAAGATCTTTTCGTATTCGCGGTATTCGTCTTCCAATTCTTTGGGCACATTAACGGTATCCACACCATCAAACATCTCCGCGTATTGGCGGTATAGCCTGGTGATCTCGAGGGTTTCGTATTTAATATTTTCGCCTTCCGGATTTCCGAGAAAGTTCCAGCCATTCACATCATCAATATATCCGTTGTGATCATCGTCTACCCCGTTATCAGGTATTTCATCTGTATTCAACCAAATTTTCCCTTCCAAATCCGGGTGATCGATATCGACTCCATCATCTATTAC
>JAIVHP010000320.1:1156-7440 GCA_020201045.1 Flavobacteriales bacterium | reverse complement strand
ATTCAAGACAGTCGAGAGTTCTGCATTAAGCGCGTAGATAAGTTCTACCACGTTGAAGAGGCGAAAGACTGGGTAAAATTAGATTGGGCGGGTAAGTTCCGGAATACAAATGAGAGTAATATTTTGCAGGTTTTAGGCGGCTATCGCTGTCAGCACGTTCCTGTGTTTCGATCACTTAGGAGCGTTCCACGTATAGATATTGAACGGAACATTGCCAATGGAAACTTTGTGCTGACAGAAGTTGAAAGGTCATTGCTTAATTTATAGATGTCAACACGTGATAATACTGAACTTTTAAAACAATGTTTGTTTAAAAAACAGTAAGAGATATTAAGCTGCTTCTAAGTGATTTATTACTTCAGTAGACTCGCATTCTTCTGCTTCTGGCCTACTCTCATCTTTCCAAGCATCTTCGTAGCCTGTAGTTGCTTCAAATTTACGCCCTTCAAATTCAATGGTAATATCTTGGCCTGTTTTCAGAACTACTTCACACTCACCCATGTGTTCTGAATTCCACTGAGCATTTGTTTGCGCAATGTCTATTTGATCTTCTGTAACAATTGCACTTACCACTATGTAATCATCATTGAATTGTCTTGAAAAATCATCAGCAACACTTTCATCTGAACACCAAGATATTCCGATGTTTTCCATGCTCACATCTTTAATGCTTTCAACTCTGATTGATCTGTATATTCTAAATTTCATGATTTTTGTTTCTATACACCAAATATACGCAATATGTACGTTGTAGGCAAGTTTAAACTGTTAAATAGTGTTAAATTCTATTTTCAAGCTCTCGAATATCCCCCTTCAACTTATAGTATCTTTGTTCGCTCAGTCTGTTGCTCATCCAGCAAGACAAGACAAAGAAATAACGGCGGCTTAGTTGGTTTGATCTATCTTTATTTTTCACTTTGAATAAATTTTAAGAGAGCTAAGAGCATTTGATCGCTATTCCAATTCACGTTATAATCTTCTGCAAATTCTTTTAAACTGGTCTGAGAATCTATATGAACCACAACATCGTTAAATATAACCCGAACAACCTTTTTTTCACTTTTGCAAATTTTCATTGCTTCAGCAAAACCTTCATCTATATCTAAACCATCAGGGCAATGCCAAATTCTAATTTGCGTTTCTTTTTGCATCTATCATTTTTTTAAATTCTCGTTTTCATCCTTCAACTGCTTCACTTCAGCTTTAAGCTGCTTTATTTCTTGAGTCAGGCAAAGAAAGGCTTCAAAAATTTCTATTGCGTGTAAAAAATTTACTTTTGAGTGCACGCATGCAGTTAAGTACCTTTCAACTGAATCAAATTTACCATTACCATTTTCAAAAGTTGGTTCGCTTATTTGTGTTAGTCTATTCTTTCCCATGCAACAAATATACATAATTTGGCAACACGCAATACAAAAACCGCCCAAATAATTACAATAAGGTTTAAAGTCGCTATATTTGAAGCATGAATAACCGCTACATTCTATTTGTTTACGACACTACGCATTCAACCGCATTTACCCGCGCAACCATGCGCGAAGTGTGTAGACGGCTCAATGTTCCTTATGAAAAAAACCGCAAAATGAAACTTCCGGGCAGCATTGAAGCAGACGGTGTAGTGTACCAAATTCATAAATTCGACCGATCCGCTCAACCAATACCGTTCGAGTTAAATCTTTAATCCTTATATTTGACACATGGCACAAGGCAGACTATATTACCGAGCAGACAATCCAAAGCGCAAAAGATACCTAATGTGCAAAGAGTCTTACGCTCGCGAAATGGGGTGGATTCCGGCAGAAGATGTGAAGCCAGATCCACTAAAAAGCGCATCAAAGCCACCTTTGAAAGCATACGATGCCAAAGAAGATCCGAACAAAGAAGATCCGGCCGCAGATTTTGAGCCACCGGAATTAAAACCTGAGCCGGCAAAACCAAAGCCAGCACCGAAAAAACGCGGCCCTAAACCAAAAAAATAACCGATGCAAGAAGAACTATTGAAATTGATAGGGTTCGAGAAGCCCGAAGATTCAGAAGAAGAAATTACGATTGACCAAGTGCGCGAGCATATTAATGGTCATTTTGTGCCCGTGTCCGATATTCCTAACCGACAGGACATACTTGAGCCGCTAATGAATAAAGCGGTTGGTCAAAGGTTGGGATCGCTTCAAACATCGCTTATCAAGTCAGCGAAAGAAGCCGGGCTTGATTTGAAACACAACGATTTTGAAGGCAAGAAGCTGGAAGAAATAGTGCCCGACGTGTTTGGCCGCTTTAAGGAAAAATTAAGCACGGTTAAAAAGCCGGACGGAAAGTTGCAAGAAGAATTGGAGCGGTACAAGTCTGAATTGGGCACGTATAAGAGTACCATTGATGAACTTGAACAGCAGAAAGAAAGCATTGCAAACGAGTACAAGCAAAAGGAACAGGGTTGGATTGTAAATCACGCCAAAAATCAAGCCTGGGGATCGCTTAAATTAAGCCCCGAAGTTGATGAATATAAAGAATTAGGATTTCGCACAAAGTTCGATTCAAAGTACGATTTGCGAAGCGACGATACAGGAAATGTTTTCCCAGTCTACAAAGACGGGGAGAAAAAAGGAAGCCGAGTACAAAACCCTGCGAAACTAAGTGAACACTTAGGATTGCAGGAATTAATCCAGCACGAAGCCCAGAATGCCGGGCTACTTGCGAAAGCCAACGAAGGAAAATCAGGCGGCGGTGGACAAGGTGAAAGTGGTAAGCGTACCACAACGCCCGAAACGCCTAACGGTAAAGTAAAGCTAAACCCGCGATTTGCCGGGCAAGGCGCCTAAATAAAGTTGGTCAGTGTGTTACGCCCACATTAAAGGCGTGTCTGAGTGGTAGCCGACCATAAACGGCAATCTCGCAGCCACAGCGTGAAGTGGAATCATTTATTTGTAACACTTAAACTGACTAACAATGTCATATCAAGCATCCCTATACAAGCAATGCGAAGATTTGCAAGCGCGAATCCCGCAAGTTTGGGCTAATTCCGCTGAGTTTCAGGCTGACCGTTCTCCCTTTTTGGAGTACATTTTGAGCCCTGCAAATGAGAACGGAATTAACCAATCAATCAATCCCGGTGGCGGCAAAACAAGGACTATCAACGTTCTGTACAACCGCCCAATTCTTGAAAGCACCGTATCTGAGCAGACAGGTCGAGATTGCCGCGCCTATGATGGTATAGGTGATTTCAGCAAGACCTATGAAATCGACACGGAAGCCGTTCTTGAATCCGGTGAATCAATCAAAGTTTCTGATCTCGCTCAAAAATGCGAAAACAACAGCGACTTTGTTGCACGGACGCTATTGCGCCACATGGTTGCAGTGGACAAAGCCGTAGCCACTAAGACGGCAACCGAAGCCGCTGCCCTTATGGGTAACTACTCAGCCGATGTAATTGCTGCCTATTCACTTGATGACGACGACAACCTGGTTGTTGAAACGCTGCTCGCAGATGGAAATTACAAAGCCGGAGCACTAGAAAAAATTCAATGGGCTGCCGAAGCGTCAAACTTCGCTAGTCTTGTTGGGTTTGGTGGCCGACTCATGTACGAGCACGTTCGATTAGCAATGGCCGGCTGTTGCACTCAATGGGGTATTAACGTAAACGACCTAATGAATGAATTTGGGTTCGCTTACGGTTATGACCGTCGAGTTGCCACCGCTCTTGGAAGCGTACAGACTAAAAACCTAATCATGGAACCTCAGGCGTTGCAACTTTTGCGATATACTGAGAACGATGCATTGGGTGGTTTGGAAACGCTAAACCTTGCAACGGGCAATTTCTATGGAACAGGAGTTACCCCGGCTGGTGTACCTGTTGACATTACCATTAAGGACGACTGTAAGCTATTCACTATTCAGGTGCAGGCTTCGACGAAACTTGTTGGTAAGCCTTCAGATATGTTTGCAACGGGCGACAACTTCTTTGGAGTTACCGGAGTATCTGAGGTTACTACCACTAACCCATCGTAAGCAGTTTTATTTGAAATAATTTAGGGGCGGCAAATCGTCGCCCCTTTTTTCTAAATTTGACTAATGAACTGCTTAGAAAATCTCATAGGGTTATCGGATTGCGTAGATTCAACCGCGCCTTTTCTTATTAATGACATTGGTATTGACGCAAATCAAATGCGCGAGCTCATGGATGCGTCTTACGCTAACGTAGATGCTTTCTTTACAGCCAATCGACGAACAGCGTCGAGACTATTGGAAAGCGATTTGTATGGCCGTGTGCCGTCTCAAATGAAATCGCAAAGCGTATTGGAAGGCAACACCGTTGGAATGTACCCCGATCAGCGCAAACAATTTTCAGGCAGCGGTATAAGCGGAATTAAGCACCGCGTGTACAATGATTCGAACTTTTTGAAAATTCGGATAAAAGAAATTCGCCTGTTTACCGATCATGATGGTGATGTCGACGTTAAGATATACAACGTAACGACAGGGCAAGAAGTAGGTAGTGTAACCGTAGCTTGTGAAGCCGGAAAAATAGCATCTACTCAATGCGATGTGGAAGTGCAAAGCCTACGACAAGACTTAGATATTTTCATTGGCTACGATGTGGCTGGAATTACTTCATACAACGCCGGTAATTACGGTAAATTTTGCTGTGGCAACTCATTTCGTTCGGGTTGGTGCACTTTCCAAAGCGCAACAATCGAAAGCCCGTTCACATCTTCCGAGATTAAAGGAGCTAACTATTCGCCTGGACTTACTTACGATTATGAAATCGTGTGCGATAACCTACAATGGTTCTGCACCCATCGCAGCCTGTTCGGAATGGCTATGGCGTACAAAACAGCCATTTCAATTCTTGAAAACGCAATGGATTCGGGCGGGCAATTCAGCAATCAAAAAACTACGAATTACGAAAAGAACGCCAATCGATTAGAGACTTTTACAGCTCACTACAACGATCAAATTAGCAAGTCATTGCGCTCAGTTCGATTTCCGCGAAATCAGTGCTTTCAATGTAATACCATAACCGAAGTAACCAACAGGCTACCAGGATGAATTTCACCGACACCGTGCGACAACGATTAAGTGATGTGAACATACAAGAGTCGCTTCGTGTTGCAGCACGCGATGTGTTAGCTGAGATGGGTCCTCGCATATTTGAACGCGGATTAACACCTGAAGGCGTGAGTATTGGAACATACAGCACCCGACCGCTGACTATCCAGAAAACCGATATGTCAAAAACATCTGGCGGTGTAGAAGCAGACGGCGGCAAGGCAAAGTTTTTCTCAGGCGGTTACAAGCAGTACAAAGAATCATTGGGGCGCGGTCAAAACTTTGATATGCGGAACTTTGGCGTAATGATGAGAGACTTTGAAACGGCAAAAGAAACCTATCGCGGAAAAGAAATTGTGCTTACATTTAAGCAGGATCGAAACCAAGAAATCGTAAACAAAGATCCGCGAATGCGAAAGGCTTTTGGTATGAGCACATCGGAGCGCGAAACATTCGATGAAGTGTTTACATTTGAACTATCAAAACGGCTATTCGAATGAGCATTCAGGAACCCATAGATTTTATGATTGCTCGGTTAGAAGCAATGCCGTATTTCTCGACAATATACGGATTGACCGAACAATTGGACAACGGCCAGGGGCGTATTGTTCCGGTGTACTATCCAGATAATTCCGTGCAGCCAACAGAGATTTCTATCGCAAAGGCCGGCGCGACCTATTTTAGAAAGCGCGGTAATGTTACAATCGCTGAAAATACAGATCAGAATTACGAAGCCTGCGATACGCTTTACACCATTACCGTACCACTTCGATTGATTGCCATTACCAAACGAAAATATTTCCCGTCAAACAACGCCTATTCAGCCGACAGGTTAGCATCGGAAATCATTAAGGCGGTTACCGTTCAAAATAGCGATCTTAAAAATACAATGAACGTAAAACGGGCACACATACGCGCTCGGACTTACAGCACATCGAACAGAACTATTTTAAACGATGAATTTCAGGGTATAGAAAACGCTCAGTTTAATATGGAAGATATTGCGATTGGGCTGGATGTAGATGTAATTATTGATGCCTACACCGATTGCATTGAAACTGCCTGCGATTACGTGCCTAAATTCTATCTTTTACTTGAAAAATACGTAGCCCTGCCATGAACATAGTCTTAAATACAGAACAATCATACGCGCTGTCAGATTTGGCATTGGCCGCAACCAATAGCAATGAAGATTTAATCTACATCGAGCAGGTTATTGACGAGAAGCGGGTATCAATAGC
>JAIVHP010000320.1:0-1077 GCA_020201045.1 Flavobacteriales bacterium | reverse complement strand
GAACATAGTCTTAAATACAGAACAATCATACGCGCTGTCAGATTTGGCATTGGCCGCAACCAATAGCAATGAAGATTTAATCTACATCGAGCAGGTTATTGACGAGAAGCGGGTATCAATAGCAGTCAATCGACAAAAGTTTTTGGAAGGTCTTTCGGGATTTTCAAATACAAAATTTATTGTTCGCGGCGGTGCAACGTGGTCGGGTACTGGTTTGGTTTACGACCTGTCTCAAATAACATTCAACTACTTTGGTAATGAAGGCGTAGTTGCACCCACTCAAATAACACTTGATGACGGTGATAGCCAACCGCGATTTGATGTTATTGTAGTCGACGTTGACACGGCTACTGAACCACCCACCGGAACCATTTCCGTGGTAAAAGGAACACCAGACGGATCTCCATTAGTGCCGTCGGTAAGCGAAACGCAAATACCATTGCAAGCCGTATTAATTGCGGCCGGAGCGAGTGAGCCAACGGTTACGCAAGATTTTACCTACCGGAATGATGACGAATGGGCAACATCAACTTACGCAGTTGGAAGCCCACAGTTAGGCACAGTAGATTTTCAAAGTACCGACAATCCATTTGAAGGCACATTTTGCATTGAAAGCAACACGAGCCGTACGACCGGGTTAAGGTTTCAGCGCACCGGGTTAATAAGCCTGGACACGTACACAAGCCTATCTTTTCGAATTAAGTTTGACACGGAGTTACCTGCTAATAGGAATTTGCTTTCATCCGTTTGGAATAACAGTTCATCGGTAGGTAACACGGTAAATTTGAGCGATTACGGAATCGATCGCACTTTAACCGGCGTTTGGCAACAAGTTGTAGTACCTACATCGGCGTTTAACGCAAGTTCCATCGACCGCATTCAGATAAGAATGGACGGCGGTACTAACTTAGAGCAGGTCGAATATTTCTTGGATTACATTGTGTTTAGTACGGGAGCAATTCAGCCATCCGCACCGACAATTATAACTTTTCAGGATAGCGGGGTAAGCGTAGGATCGCGGCCAAAGTTAAACTTTATACCGGGCCAAAATATTACGCTTAATGTAGTAGACGACCC
>JAIVHP010000319.1:10298-12935 GCA_020201045.1 Flavobacteriales bacterium | reverse complement strand
GATAGTTCGGGAGCTGCTTCGTCAGCTCTGCGGCAATCGATTCCAATCTTGCGCTCCCGGCTGCGGCTTTGATGATGCCGATGAATTTTTCCAAAACCGGTTTGCTTATTTTTTCGCCCGCCCTGTCGAGCAAAGTCCTGACATCGCCTTCCGATAAATTCCCGAGAAGTTTTGTCCAGTTCGCTGCATCGATGATCTCAAAAAACAACTGCAGTCTCTCCGGACTCAGCGTGAGCAAAAATTGCTCGGATTTCCTTTGGAGGAGCCAGTTGGCAATTGCCTTGAAATCTTCCGAATCCTGCGAGGCGTTGCGGTCGGTAATGCCCGAAATTAGAATCTGCTCCACGGCAGATAATTCGTGTTGTGATGGCTCTTTTGTGTGGGTGAAATAAGCAATCCACTCGAGTTGGGGTTTAGTTTGCTGCGCAAGAATCATCTCTGCATTCTGTTCCGGCGACCAAACCATCACCGCGCCGTAGTGGTACCAATACATCAAATCCGGGCCGTAATTGCCCATGTATCCCGTATTTTCTTTTTCAACGGGCTCACCTTCGTCCAATGCAAATGAAGTGATCAAATCATTTTCATTTAGTTCAATAGAGTTGAATCCGGGCAGCTCATCCTGTGCCCAATGCTCAATGCGAAGGTCTTCATCGTAAACCTCACCCATTTCCAAATCTGCTGCACTTTCGCCTTCGTCGCAATAGTCGTATCCCTGATATCCGTAGCCGTCGTATTCGGGCGTGCCCATTATGTAAGAAGTCACAAGGCACAATCTGGCATAATACCCTTTGATTTCAGCCGCTTGCAGGAGGGCTTCGGCCTTGGAGCGGTCGTCGAGCTTCAGGGCATCGCGCGAAAAATTTTCGGGCGTGTATTGATGACCTAGCAATACGAGGTAGGGGTCGGGGTGCTTTTCTTGCTCCCCTTCCGAAAAGACATCTGCCAGTTTGTGCGCGTGATCCTTTAATAACTGAGGCGCGGCGGTCTCACCTGCTTTTTCGAGAATAAGGTTGTACACCAGGCAAACGCGAAAGCCGGAAGTTATGGGCTTTACTTCGTGATCGCAATCGGCATAAAAGGCGGCGTATTTGATTTTGTGGTTGTTATTCGCTTCCGCAAAATCAGCTACTTTACGGGCACCATCGAAGCTGATGACCAGCTCTCCGCCGGTGTGTTGTGCCGGCAGGCCGATGATGAGCGTGCCAAACATTCCTTTTTCTTTTTCCGAATCTTTATGGGGCAAGAAGAAGTCGCCATCCCGGTAAATGAGCAATTTGTAGAGGTGTGGCTTTACGGTGCTGTCTTCCAGCCCGAGGTCGGATTTGACATTTTCGATGGCTTTCGCCAAAAATCGATCCCACTCAGGGTTCGCAAATGCAAGTCGATCCGCATCAATTTCGTGCACACTGCGCACTTCGGTGTCTACGATGGTCTCTCGCCCTTTCCCGAAAGGGGCTTGCCGTGCCACCTTAATCAGGGCTTCTGCCTGCAATTGATTGACGGGATAAGCAATTTCGCCAACACCATCTACTTCCAGACCCGGAAACAGAAAATCGGCGGTGTGGATGCTGGCAAACTTGCCGCTTCCCTTGATCTCCCTAAGGCAATCGATGATTTTTTTCTTGAGCTCGTCCATGGAGCCGCAATTAGAAAAACACAGTCAATAAAAACCTGCAATGGGGCGAAAGTATACTTAATGGCGAGCTTAATGCTGGCTGGCATATCCCGATTGTGTCAATCCAATTCTCATCGGGATCAAATTGCCATTTCGACCAATTGTGAATTACGTGTGAATTACTCGCTTTCGCAAAAATACCATAGCACCATACTGCTCCATACCTTAGCACCATGGAAATCGGGCATGATATTGCGCAGTCAGTATACAGCTACATCGACAGAAAGGTGACAAAGGCTGTTTACAAACGCGGGTTACGGTATTACCAGGAGGAAAGGGTAATTGATTGGAATTTAATCCCGGAAAGTGATACGCTGAGGATAGATGTGGAAGGCAGCGATTTCTACACCGTCGATATTGACTTTAAAGATGAATCGCTTACGGAAATTGAATCTACCAGGTGCGAATGCATCGCCGCCCTGAACGGCGTGTGCAAGCATCAGGTGGCCGCCTTGCTTTGGTATGCAGACAACCACGAAGAGCTTGACGACGAATACGACATCGGCGAAGGCTTTCTCGAAACATCTATACGGGAAAGTAGCTCTCCAAATTCGTTCAAGCCCACCCAGTCTCCACCCCGAAAACAGCGCATGGCCAATGAGGCTTTTACTGTTACAGATTACCAGAATGGCCTGGCGCATCTCGTGCCTGGGGATTTGAGCGAGCAATTGCAACTCCAAAACTCTTGGTTTACGACATTGACCACCGAAGAGGCGCTTCATTACTTTGATGGCCAAATCGATAAAGTGGAGCGGCGCAGCACGGACAAATATGTTTTTACTTATCAATTGAAAAACATGCACCACCGGATGACGGTTGAGCGTGTTTTTCTCCATTTGCACTTTCACCAAAAAGGGCTGGACGTTTGCTGCTCCTGTCAAAATCCCGCGAACAAACTTTGTGGCCATGCCTTCATGGCGCTTGCTCAGGCCCACAAAAGCGGCTTACTTGCCCGCCTT
>JAIVHP010000319.1:0-10291 GCA_020201045.1 Flavobacteriales bacterium | reverse complement strand
GGGCAGGAGGAGATTCGCAATTACGGCTTCGATCCCGCCAAAGGCTGGCGAGAGTACTTCGAATTTGTGGAAACAGAAGACGGCAGCTTTTTTAAACCCCTAACCGCCTACGCAAACTACGTATCTCCTTCCGGTTTCAATAACGAATTCATTGCCAAACTTGGTGCAACCAATGCCGCCGAAGAACTTTCTCTCCTCGGCCGGACGGATGAGACCGCGAAGAGCAAGGCGCGTGAGGTGGGTTTTGCCTTTCTTATCGAAGATGAAGCCGTTGAGGCTGGTGTGAGTATAGTTCCCATTTGCGGAAAGCCCAACTCCAAAGGTGTACCCATGAGCACGGCCATCAAGATGCTGGAATACGCCAGTGGAAATGTGGAATTGGATTTCGGGCCGCACGACTTGTCCATACTGCAAGTGATTAAAACGAGCCCACTTGGCCGTTCCTACTACAATCACAAAATGACCACTGTGGCCGCCCTGAGCAGCGTGGCTTCCAAGCTCGAACACCACCCCTACGTCTTCCTCAGCAATGGTTTCCTTATGGGTACCATCGCCAGGAAGAACCTCAGTCCCCTGCGCTTCATTGCGGGTCTCCCAGGCCTGCGCATCCGTATCAGCGAAGATGAAGCCGGTTTCGAAGTCAATGTTTTTATTGCACCAAAGGACGAGGAATACCAACCCCTTGAATCGCTTAGCACCAACACCGTTCACCGGCATTTTATTTTAATAGGCGATGCACTCTATTTTGTGGAATCATCCCGGCTGTGGCATACAGCCCTCGCAGCGATCCAAAGCCATAAGATGCGCTTTGCGCAAAACAAGCTGGAAGAAGCTTTTGAAACGTTTTTTAAAAAGCTTGAAAACGCAGTTGAAATTCAATTTGAAGACATGAAGACCATCCAGGTAAAACCGGAGCAAGAGCTCCAGGCCCTTTCCCGTGAAGTGTATCTCAGTGAAGTGGGCAATTTTGTAATTTTTGAGCCCTATGTGCGCTACGGCGAGGAGCTTGTGCTGCCCGCCAACCACCAGCCCCAACTGTGGGAATTGGAAGATGCGGGGCTGCAAAGCCACAGGTTGGATCCCAAAGCGGGCCGAACGCTTATGGAAACGCTCAAATCGGTGCATCCCACCTTTGCAGAGCAGCGCCGTTCAGACTTCTACCACCTTAGCTACAAGGAACTTCTGGAGCAGGATGTGGCCATCGCGCTTTTCGAAAAACTGCGCGAAGCAGACATCAAAATATTCGGAGAGAAAGACCTAAGCCGGCTTAAGGCCATTCCTAAGCATGCAAAAGTGAGCTACACTGTGCGCAGCGAGATAGATTGGTTTGAGGTCAACGCCAACTTCGATTACGGCGACGAGATGCTCAGCCTGGCTGCCCTGAAAAAGCGCTTTGTGCCGGGGCGCAACTTTGTGGAGCTGAATGACGGTGGCAAGGGAATCATTCCTGAAAAGTGGCTGAAGCGCCTGGAGCGCATCTTCAAGTCGGGGGAGACTGCCGGAGATGCACTGCGCGTGTCGTCCATGCACTTCAACCTGATTGATGAGCTTTTTAGCGATTTGGAAGAACCCGAATTGCAGGCCTTCATTGCCGAAAGGCGCAACAAACTGCTCCACTTCAAAGGCATCGAGTCACATCCCCTGCCGCGCGGCATTAAGGCCAAGCTGAGGCCTTACCAAAACGACGGTTTTCAATGGATGTGCTTCCTGCACGAATTTGGCTGGGGCGGCATCCTGGCCGATGATATGGGCCTGGGGAAAACCCTGCAAGTGATCACTTTCCTCAAGCATATTTTGCGCAGCAACAAGCAGGTAAACCTGGTGGTGGTGCCTACATCTCTGCTCTTTAACTGGGAAAACGAACTGCAAAAGTTTGCCCCGGCCATCAAAGCACACTTTCATCACGGCCCCGGCCGTTGCACCGATGCCAAAGTGCTGAGCGCATCACAACTCGTAGTGACCAGTTACGGCACCATGCTCTCCGACATTGAACTCCTGCGCCACATCGACTTCAACTATGTGGTGCTGGATGAATCGCAAGCCATTAAAAACACCGCCAGCAAACGGTACAAGGCAGCGCGCCTACTCAAGGCAAATAACCGGCTGGCCATGACGGGTACCCCCATCGAGAACAATACCTTCGACCTCTACGCCCAACTCAGCTTTCTCAACCCCGGTTTTCTGGGTAGTGCGAAGCAGTTCAAAACCGATTTCGCGAAAGCGATAGACAGCCGGCGAGACTCCGAAAAGGCCGCCCAATTGCAGAGCATGATCAATCCCTTCGTGCTGAGGCGCACTAAGGAAGAAGTGGCCACCGAACTGCCCGACAAGGTGGAGGATGTGCTGTACTGCGAGCTCGGCGCTGCCCAACGGAAGGTATATGATGCGCACCGCAACGAAATACGCGAAACCATCCTCGGCAATATGGACAGCGAAGTGATCAGCTCCATGCGTTTTGCCGTGCTACAGGGTCTTACCAGGCTGAGGCAAATTTGCGACAGCCCCTTACTGCTTCCGGGCAAGGACAAGTACACGGGAAGTTCGGAGAAGATAGACCTGCTGCTGCGGCACATTCGCGAAAAGACTTCAAACCACAAGCTACTTATTTTTTCACAGTTTGTGCAAATGCTCAAGCTCATCGAGGAGCGGATCGACCACGAAGGCATTCCCTGTAGATCCCTGGTGGAATCCCGCAGTAGAAAACCAGGCCATCGACCGCTGCTACCGCATAGGGCAGGACAAGAAGGTAATTGCCTACCGCATGATTTGCAAGGATACGGTAGAAGAGAAAATCCAAGAGCTGCAAGCCCGCAAAACATCCATTGCCAACGACCTTATAACCACCGACGAGGGCGTGATGCAAAAACTCGATAAGGACGATCTGATGGCGCTTTTTTCCTGATTGGCCAAAGGCGAGAGCTGAGGGCTGTTTGGTGATTTTGAACTGCTTTCGATTTTTTCAGCGGGAATTGACTGTTCATAAACCACCGTAAAGCACCTTGGCGAGACACGGTCGATTTCACGAGTACTGCTGAAAACATACTCATGCAAAAATGCAACAAAGGATGGCGTTGGTTTCGGGATGAGTGGGAAGCGTCTTAAAGGGAAGTCCCGACGCTGTCTCCCGGGTGCATGGCGGCCATTTACCCTTCCCACTGCCGTGGATTATCGGCAATGTATTTCGAAATCCGCTGAAACTCCGATTTATTTCGAATCACATGATCGTGTGGACGTTGCGCTCACATGATCGTGGGGACGTTGCGCGCAACGTCCCCACTTACAAATTGGGTTATTGATCAATTTCGGCGATACCAAATTGAAATTTAGTCGCTTAGAGAACAAAAAGTTCCGAGCCTAAATCACAATTTCGCACACATCACAGCCATCACACAAATCACACCCATCACCTTCAAGAAAAGAGGGTGTGGTATGTCACATCATTCACCCCACCGTCATATCACCCAGCCCGAACTTGCCGATAGGGTGCCGCTTCCATCATGTTCATCACACAAATCACATCCATCACAGTCAAGACAAGAAGGTATGGCCTTTATTCAATCCTCACCCAACATTCCACACATCTAGAAACTCGATGAATTTCGAGAGCTAACGAATAATGTGGATATAGGAATTTTTGATAAAGTGAAAGGTTTTGAAAAATCAGTATGTGTTTGATAATTAATAACAAAAATTGACTTTAGCCAGAATTGAAACTACTTCTGTATGGTATATATCCTATTAAAATGTTAGATTATAAGTACATAATCGGCATTAATCCGATTATGTACTTATATATTTACGTTAAATTGCTACTTCATCCTTAGTTAGATTCTGTCAATATCATCATGTGGCTGAACTAGAGTGTTGATTAGCAGGGCGCATGCACTTTAGGAACTAGCGAAGCGATCTCAAAACCGAAGGGCGTAAACCAAGCCTGCTTGCCGACCCTTTAGGTAGGGAGCACCGTTGTGCATCGGGGTGACTGCCCGCCCGGCATGGAAGGCAGGGCTTGCGAAGCCCCAAAAAGCGCAGTCTACTGATGTAAATGAGCACTTTTGGGGCGAGCCTACCTTCGGTAGGCAGGTGTAACGCAGCTATCGGACTTTATGGACAGACACTAATTAGTGTTTGTCCATATAGTCGAGAGTCTGAGCCAGAAAGTTCAATAGCAAGGCTTGCGAAGTCCCAAAAAGCGCAGTCTACTGATGTAAATGAGCATTTTTGGGGCGAGCCTACCTTCGGTAGGCAGGTGTAACGCAGCTATTGGACTTTATGGACAGACTCTAATTAGGGAATGAGAAAAAAGTATAGGTCATAAAACATGCGCTGCAATACCCTTCATATAATAAGGAATTCTATTCAGGTGTTAATCCTTCCAGGCCGTAATTTGCGACGAAAATAGAAAAATCCTGTATGTCTATAATGCCATCGCAATCAGAATCTGCCAGGTGTAAATACCCATCCTGGGTACTACTCAGTCCATATGTTACGGAAAACAATGCGTAATCCTGAATGCTAATTTGATTATCATTGAAAATATCACCAAAGATGATGCTCCCAAAACTGAAAAGGTTAAAATCTTCATTAATATTGACACTAAAGATGGCAGTTTGAAGGAACCCTTCGACTTTGAGAAAAATATCATATTCTCCAACCGAGTCAACAGTCGTAACAAAATCTCCACTTGCATTTAAGAGGATTTCTGATTCTTCAACAAGTTCTGACGTTTCAGAATCGTAAAATTTTATGATTGCAGGCCTTTCACAGTTAGATGACCAGAGAACAAATCCTGATACATTGATTGTACACGGCATTTCTCCGGTATCACCCCCAACACAGTTTCCACATCCATCAATAAAAGCCGAATCATTGAACGGGCAGGGGTCTGAAATATCTGATATGCCATCTCCAATGGAGTCAAATGATGCTAATTGAAGTAAAAGAGATATTGTGAAAATATTAATTGTTGGATTTTGGAGCCTTAAAAATCGAAATATGAATGCCTTAAGAACCAATAGTTTTGAGCTGCAGGAAGAACCTATATATCTTAAATACTTCATAATTTTGAGTATTAATCTTCTTTGTGTGAAAGATAATTGTCCGAATGGATCACCTTTCCTGAAACAGCATTTAATCTAGAACAACATAACTAAGCTACAAATAAATCTGTGGTGAGCGAATATATTTATCAGTTAATTAGATGTATAGCGAATGTTTTGGGATTTGATTTGATGAGTGTGTGGGTCGTCAGGGGCCCTATCGCGGGAATGATTTCATTCTTGTGTAAGTTGAAGTTAATTAAATGAAATTCAGAACTTTATGTGATTAAAGAGCAGTATAAATATTCGGAACTGACTGGCAAGATTATCGGCAATGTGGGGACGTTGCGCGCAACGTCCCCACATTGCCGATAATGGACTTTGTAGACAGACACATATTAAACCAAAAGCCAAAAAAACCAGTTGCAAATTACCGCTGCACCACAAACTTCTGCGTAACGTTGCCACTCGCGGTTTGGATAACCGTGAGGTAAACGCCGTCTGCCAAAGTGCTTACTGGAATGGTGAAGCTGTTCTTGCCGGCGGGAAGAATACCCTTGTTTTGCGAAAGCACGCGCTTACCCGTGATATCGAATACGTCGAGGTGCACATCGGTAGATTGGTGAAGGCCGAGTTCTACCCGGAGGATATCGCTTACGGGTGACGGGTAAAGTAGGGTGCTCTTCACATCTTCAGCATTATCGGTGCTAAGCACATTCCCGTCGTAGTATTTCCTTGAGAAGGTAGAGTATGTTTCATAGTCCCTTATTGCGATACGGATCAGGGGAGAAGGGATGCCGGCGGTGTAATACGCATAAATGGTTTCGGTAAAGGGGTCGATTTCCTCGCTGCTCGACCCGAAAGTTGTGAAATCGCCTACAACGTCGTAGCGCACACGCAGCACATCTTCGAAGGTTCCCGAAGGTAGTATCATCGTGCCCCAGGCATCGACGGTGGCGGTAAATTCGGCCGTCTCGTGGTAGTCTTCAATGCTGTTGCCCTGCTCGTTGGCGTAGGTGTCGGAAAAGGTAGCACCATAAGTAAGCGGAAACTCCAATTCGGTTCGCGGGTCTGTGTAGTCTATCAACTTAGGTGTGGAAGTTTGATTGGGATTGTAATGGATTCCGAGCATTTCCAATTTGTCCTCGCTAAAACGCTTGTACTCCGCATCGGTATTGTTCACATTAAACGGCTCAAAAACGTGCGTTGCCGTGGGGTAGCTATCCGCCGCTGGCTGACCATCAGGCGACACTGCGGTGTGAATGTCGAGCGTAATATTGCCCGAAGGGTTGAGATCGCTGTAGTCCCACGTCTGGTTTTCGCCACCTTCGCCGATCGGTATTATGGTTGATGCGCCCCGCAGCGATACTTGGGTACCGTTTTCGAGTCCAAAATCGTTAAATTCAATGGTGGGTTGTGCCGAAAGCATGGCTGCTGTTAGCGCACTAATAGTTATTAGGTAAATCTTCTTGAACATAATTGTTTTTTTTGGTTATAAGTGGGGTCGTTGCGCGCAACGACCCCATGTTGGGTATATTCTGTATCCTGATCAATCATCCCACAGTGGATAGATTCCGTATCCTGATTATTGCATTTTAAAACCAGATACCATAGACGAGTTCAAATTCTCCATTTTCGATGTTCACCGAGTCACTGCTCATTTGCCGTTTTCCGGATGTACTAAATGTGCCCTCTACCTTGTAAAAGGTCGTATCTGCAGAGAACCCGATTGAATCGTAGGTTATCACATTAATTTCTGATTCCTTATCTCGATTAAACAAATAGCCGCTCTCAGCATTGCCGGCAATTACCTCGTAATCTACATTAAACCCCGAGTCGGTGTGGTCAAAGGTTCCGGTTGTGGGTTCCAGCGGAAATACCACTCTCAACCTTTTGGTATAATTCTCCGTGAAGGTGTCAATGCCAATGATGCCAAAGGTCCCCGAGAGTCCGTATATCGGAATGAGTACTTCCTCGTAGTTTATCATGTCTCCATCAACTTCCGCCGAAATGGTTCCGCTTGTCTCCAGAGTTGGGGTTTCTTCGGTAGGTGTTGGGTTCGATGGCGGCTCGTTTTCGTCTTCTTCACATCCGTAAAACGGCATAACCACACCGGCCAAAAGAAGGATAATCAGATTAAATCTTAGGTACTTTTTCATATTGATTGAATTTAAAAATTATTGATTTTGATACTTGCTTACTCACTGCCATCGCCCCAGCAGAGTTCTGCTCCGGCCACGTTTGTGAGGGTAAGATTGGTCGCGGTAAAATTGGGTAGTTCGGGTTGGTTGGTACTGGCTCCGGTGTAGGCGTAGTATGCGCAGTTTGGCAGATCTATAAATTCGGTATCCTCAATGGTCAGTTGCGGATCGGCATGCATATAAATCGCTCCGGTATTGGTGATGTTTCCAACCGAAATATCGCCTTTGGCATGTTCTATAATCGCGTGCTTTATAAGGTTGTTTTCCTGAGTGAAACTGTAATAAATTCCGCCCCAGTTGTTTCCGTTGTATGCGCTTAATCTTACAGGCTCCGAAGCGGTTCCAATGATACTCAGACCAATATTATACGGCGGTAGAAATCCTGCAGCCTGCAAATATGCCCCCGGTCTGAAGAGCGCTTCTACGCCGGCTTCTATGGTTAAAAAGCCGTTGTCTGTAATGAGAACTCTGCCATCTACAAGGTAGGGGACATCGAGCTTCACCCAGCTTACCGTCGATTCAATTTCATAATAAGCGGGAATAATGTTGATATAATCCTGCGTATTTCCACTAAAAGTTGATGTGCTGTCGAAAATATGGGCATTGTAAGCACAGACTCTTACAGGCATACCTTCATTTTCGGAAATAGTTAAATTATCGGCAGATACATCAGCAGTATGTCCGCTTAAATCGAGACCAATGTTTGCGCCGTTGAGAATTTCTACATGGCTGAGCTCAAGATCGGCTCCCGAACTTACGGCGACACTCCCTTCGTAGATGGGCGATGCTTCGGTAAATGTTTCCCCTCCGGCATATTCAATTCGGGTATGTTGAATGGAATTATCGAGGTTTGAATTGATAAAAATTCCACGCCAGTACCCTTTGGTCTTTTGAGTTCCCGATAGTGTTACGGGTGCTTCCGCAGATCCCTGAGAAACAAATTGCGCGTCGTCATCTACATAAAAACCAGCATTTGCAGTAAACTCGATAGTAACGCCTTCTTCAATCACCACCTGGGCGCCATCGTGTATATGCATAAAGCAGTCAATGATGTAATCTACATCTTTTAAGGTGTCGTTTACCAATACATTATTGGTGTCAAAATAATCGCAGGGCAATACAATTGCTGCAGGTGTGGGTTCCGGTGCCGGTGGCTCCACTTCGTCTTCCTCACACGCTGTGGCAGTGAGCAGGCAAATGCCGGCGATAAGGAATAGTTTGGGGGTGAATAATTGCTTGTAGCTGAATTTCGTCTTCATATTTAAATTTAGTTGTAGAGTGCTTTTCTCTTGTTTAGTGCCCATAATTCGGTGGGGTAAACATTTTTTTCTAAAAAAGTGTGATATGTTTACTTTTTCAAATGCGAAGCATAAATGAGTAAAGACAACCACCTTCTGGAAAGATTGCGGGAAGGCGATCAGAAGGCTCTGGAAAAGATATACTTAGATTACAAAACAGAATTTCTGCAATTTGGCCGCAGTATTAATGTAGACGAAGATGTGTTGTTGGATGTTTATCAGGATAGCATTATCGCCTTTTACGAAAACGTACAAAGTGGTAAGCTTACTTCGCTGAGCAGTACCCTTAAAACGTACTTGTTTTCTATCGGGAAGTTTAAACTGTTTAAGATCAATAAAGAAGCGCAGCGATTTACGGTTGAATCTACCGATACCGAGAATGAATACACCGAAGTAACCGACGCCTATGCAGAAAATATCAATGCCGAACGCCTTGCGCTGATTGAAAAGGCACTTGATAAGCTGGGAAAGAAATGCCGGGAACTATTGAGATTGTTTTACTACCGGGGTTTTGATTTGGAAGAAATTAAAAATGAAATGAACCTGGAGAATAAGAATACCGCAAAAAGCCAAAAATCCAGGTGCATAAGCCAGTTGAAGAAATTGATTAAAAACGATTGACATGAACCCAAACCTATTATTTGAATTCCGGTATGATATGCTTGGCTTTGTCAGTTTAGAACGACAAAATTCCACGAAATGAGAGCGGAATATTTAATCGATGCCTACTTTGCCAACCGCCTCACGCCCGATGAAGAACGCGAGCTGGAAGGTTTGTTGGAAAAAGATGATACACTCAGGTTGGAGTTTGGCATCCAGATAGAAATCCGCGAGGCCATCCGAAACAGGGAGCGCAATGAGTTGAAGGAAAAACTCCGGCGCCTCGATGAGCAATCAGGCGACAAACGGAATTTGAGCTGGCTGCTGGCGGCGGCTTCAATTGTTGTCATCCTGGGCGCGGTTTGGTTTTTTGCCGTTTATTCCAATCAGCCCGATTATAATGAATTGTACGCCGAGCGATTTGATGCTTACCCCAATGTTGTAGCTCCCCTCGAAAGATCTCAATCGAGCGAATCGCCCGAATTAGTGGTGAGGGCTTTTAGCGAATACGATAACGAAGCCTATGGTGAAGCTCACCTTTCCTTCCGAGAATTGTATAAAGAAGATGGAAGCGAATTCGCGATTTTCTATTCGGGTGTGAGCCTGATGGCGATGGGGGAGTACGATAAAGCCATCGGTGAATTTAAACGACAATCGGAGTGGGAGAATACGGAGTTCGACGCTGCGTCGAAATGGTATTTGGCGCTGGCGCATCTCAAAAAGGGCGAGAGGGAAATGGCCCTTGGGTATCTGGAAGAATTGAAAAACTCCGACCACCGGCTGAGTCGGGAAGCTGTGGAATTGATTCGCGTCCTTCGGTAGCGAGAAGTGGATCGTGAAAATTTAATAGCCTTGCACTTTTCGGTCTCTTCGACCTAACCTGGGTGATCTTCGTATAATTTACCATCGGTTAAGGGTTCACGCAAAGCTTTTGCTCCGCCGAAGGACGGATGGCGCTAAGTGCGCGGAGAGATCCGTACCACAGCGCAATGGGGGTTGGGTCTATAATTTGATTATAGTCATAAAAAGAACATGTTCGCAACTTTGGGCTTTGCGGTCTCCGCGCTTTACTCTGCGAGCTCCGCGTGAAATAGGCTGTGGGTATTAAGTTCATGCAAAGGAGTTATCTCTAGTACGAATTTTCAGATCAAGT
>JAIVHP010000070.1 GCA_020201045.1 Flavobacteriales bacterium | reverse complement strand
ATTTATGAGAAAGGGGAATCTTGAGAATCCCGGCTAGCTTATTGGCGAAATTTTTCACCAAATCGCCTGATTCGGTAGGTGGAACATAAAGCAAGATGTCGAAATCAATTTTACCCAATTTCTTATGGAACGCTCTTAAGGTCGATCGCAAGAGAAAATCGGGGAAATCGCCACCGTTTTCATATTTGCATCGATGAATGACAGCGCCCACCTGGCTTACACCGTAATAGCTGGCCGCAACCCCGTTGATCATTCTAGTACTTTTCAACTCGACATCCAGCACCGGAAAGTAATTTTCCCTGAATCTGCGGAGTTTGCTTTCGAGGGCGGGTGATGGTTCAACTTTAAGGGGAATAAGGTTGGTGTTGTCGCAATTGGTGTGGATGCGGGGATTTTTATCACCCAGGAAATCACAGAGAAACTTCATGCGCGAACCTTTCATGTGAACATAGTCTCTCATGGCTTTTAATTCATCCATCTTTGCTTTTCGCAATTCGCGAAACGGCCTGGTGTTGAGATCCGGCGCATTGTACTGGTATTCCAGCTTCTTACTGCCAGCGTATTTTACTTCCTTTACGATACCCTGATCAATCAAATCGGCTTTAATGGTTCGAACCTGACTGAGCTTGATGTTAGCCGCCATAGCCAATTGCTTAAAGCCCATGGGTTCTATTTTCAATGTCTCGATTACTTTCAAGTATATACTTTCAGGTGGCCTACCGCCATTGATAAAAGAATATGGCAGTTTAAGGTCTTCGGTCACTCCATCTATGTCTTTGGTGTCGTTGTAAAAAAGAATGATTTTTGTCCGCTTTCCATCTCTTCCCGCCCTACCTATTTCCTGGTAGTAGTGAATGGGCGACTGCGTTATTTGGGTGTGAATAATAAACCTAATGTCGGGTTTGTCGATCCCCATCCCAAGGGCATTGGTAGAGATTACGGCCTTCCATCTATTACCCATTAATCCTCTTTCAACTTCCTGTCGGCTTTCGCCGTCTAAACCCGCATTATAGGATGTTGCACTTATATTCAGTTTCTCAAGCCACCTCGAGTACAATTCGGTTTTGACCCGCGTACCGGTGTAGATAATACCACTGCCTTCGATGTTGGGGAGATGCTTGGCCAGCCAAATCATTTTCTCATCTTCCGATCTGGTTTTAATCACATAGAGTTCGAAGTTTTCTCGAAGTAGTTCGCCGCGAATGGTAACTACATCTCTTCCAATCTGCTTTTCAATATCGGTCTGTACTCGCTTCGTGGCAGTGGCTGTAGTGGCAAGCACGGGGAATTCCTGAGGAAGGATGTTGACTAAATTAACGATTCGCCGAAAGGCAGGGCGAAAGTCGTGTCCCCATTGAGATATGGTATGGGCTTCGTCGATAACCACCATGGCCAATTTCATTTTGCGCACGGCTTCTTGCCACTCCTCGTTCTCTTGCCGTTCAGGGGCAATGTAGAGTACTTTTATCTTCCCCGAAATGGCTTCCTGCAGTACGCGCGAGTTTTCTTCCGGTTCTTGCTCGGAATTTACATAGCTTGCATAAATCCCCTTTTTAGTCAGGGCCTGAACCTGATCGCGCATCAAGGCGATTAATGGCGAGAAGATCACCGTGACGCCTTCCATTTGAGTAGCCGGAAATTGATAAGTCAACGACTTTCCAAACCCCGTTTTTTGTATAAGCAAAATCCGCTCTCCCTTGAAAATACGATCTATAGTTTCCCATTGTTCATCGTAAAATCGTTGAAAGCCAAAAAGTGCTCTTAGTTTAGTTTCTGCTTGGTCCCTATTCATACCTGGATACTGCTTTGTAAGCATCACGGGGTAAAAAACGATTATGCAACTTTTGCATTATATGGAGCCAGAGAATCCCAGGGCATCTCTTGGGTATCCCTATTCCACACCTCTTCGAAAATAACGATTTTTTCTTCATCTGTGCTTGGGCGGGCATAGATGCGAACTACGTCTTCGTGTATGAGGTCAATAGCCTGTTCACTTGAAATCCGTCTGATATCTTGATCTTTACCTAGTAAGCGTCGGGAAAATATTTTGGAGATGTATGCAGGTGGAAATTTAATCCAATCGTATCCTAAAACGCTGCCATTTTCGTATTCAACGACAATATCACCGCCGCCTTCTAAATGAGATAAGCGATTGGTGCGGTAACTGCGGTTTACCCAGTGAATTTTGCGTGCTAGGTCGGTGGGAAGTCCGTGCTGTAATTTTTTAATTGTTGCCATTGCTTTATGTTTTTTTCGTTACAAAGCAAAATTGGCGCTTACGTGTGTAGTCTAATTACACGCTTCAAAAATTATATATACCGATGCGTTGGGCGTCATGGAGACAAAGTGCTCCGTAATTTCGTATATTAGCGTTAAGACAATTCTTCAATGGAAAACATAAGCAGACTGAATAGCATCATCTCCCAAATAAAGAAACTAGACTATGAGGCAAGGTTGTACCTAATGGAGCGACTTGCCAGACAATTACGATCGTCAAAAACGAAAGAAAAATCCCAAAAGCCACCAAAACTGTCTGACTTAAACAGCCTTGGTTCTGAAATTTGGAGTGGCCTTGACCTTGACAAATACGTTCAGCAGCAAAGACAATGGGAGTGAGTTCAAAATTCGTTGACCAGATTGTATTTATTGACACCGCTCCTTTGATTTACTTTATTGAAGGACATTCAAAATTTCAGGAAAAGCTTATTGAAATTTTTAAATCAAATGACCAGGGAGAGTTTCGATTTCAGACATCCTCACTTACTCTCATTGAGCTATTAGTTCAACCGTACAAGCAGCAAAACAGCAATCTGGCAGCCCGTTATGAACAAATATTAACGGACTCGGAAAACATAGACATTTTTGAAGTTGATCTTGAAATAGCGAGAACGGCTGCAAAACTAAGAGCAGACTATAATTTCAAAACTCCGGATGCTATTCAACTCGCAACCGGACTTGAAAAAAGTGCAAACTTGTTTTTAACCAATGACAAAGAATTGAAAAGAATAAAGGATATTGAAGTAATTACTCTGGACGAAATATAAAACCACGAACGCCGAACAGCGGGCATGGGTAATAGCGGCTGACAGGTTAAAATGAAAATTCAAACACATAACAAAATTCCGTTTCAGCTGACAACGTCGTGTTCCAAAACCGCCACTACACATACCCACCAAACGTTTTTCTGAGTTTCACTTTTATCTCATTTCATAATTCTTTGGGAGCAATAACTTTACAAGCCGAACCGAACCCCAATATTAATCGCTGTAAATCAAGTGTACGAATCGGCTTCAGTTTCACATTGGCCGAAACAACTTCGATCTCATCGTATTTTTGACTTCCGCAAATGGGCGATATCTATATTCGAGCGCCGGTATTAAACCAAAGTCTCTTGAATTAAAACCGGGGTAGTACCGTTGAGCCGTATGATGCGGGTAGATCAATTTAGAATCAATGGGCTGCCACCTGCCTTTTCCTGGGCTGATGTGCGCTCACTCATCACCAGAATGATAAAGGCCTTTTGCCATTTCAAACTCTTCGCGAATCAAATCTACGTAGTGGGAAGGCGCTAAAACTTTACATCCCGACCCGTAGCTCAAAATCAACTTCTTAAATTCGAAATTGGGTATCAACTTTAATTTAACATGCGCCGACCCGTCTTCGTTGTCTGTATATTTTTGACTACCGTGAATCGGCTTTGTTTTAATATAAGGAGCCTGACTTTGACTCAGCCACAGCTCTATTTCTTCCACTTCACCATCGTAAGGCCGGCTTACCCCGTATATATCGTAAAAGTAATCTTCCCAATCTGTATTACACGGCATGAAATCTCCGTCGCCGGAGTTCACATTACTAATCCGATCGAGGGAAAGGTTTTGTAGAAGCCCTGTTTCGTGGTTGTGGCCGAAAAGAAACCAACGGTTATTGAACTGCTTTAAGTAATATGGACTGATTTCGTGCATTAACGGTTCCGGATATGTAAAGGCCCTGTATTCAACAACCAATTTCTTTTTATAGACAATTGCGTTAAACAGGTCTTCCAGGTGTTCCAGTCCCTGCAAAAATTCATTGTGCTGAAAACTGATGTAGTCCACATCTTCCTTTACATCGAATGAAGACTCTAACTTGGCGATAATCTCATTTATCCATTTAAACTGCGGCATTCCTTTAAAGCGCTGCAAGACCACCAGCGCAGATTTTATTTGATTCAATTCCGCGTCATTCACTTTTGCGTTGTTGATGGAAAAATCGCGGTCTTCGTAGCGGTGGTAGACCTTTTTCCCGTCTTTTTCCTTTTCAATCGGCGCCGACCAACCGTCCGAGCTTCTCATAAATTCCAAATCGTTGTAAATGGTTTTTCTGGATACGGTAAAGCCCGGACCATAGCGTTCGGTTAATTTGGTGTTGCAGGCATTAATCAAATCGGCAATCTGAAAACGCCTCCCCGGGTTACGCAAACAGCGGTCTAACTCCAGATAGCGCATCATGGCATTTCGATTTACAGGCATAATTCAATTTTCGTGTGTAACTACATTACACAAATGTAAAAGAAGTTTGCACTGTAATCAAAAAACAACACGCCATGACCGATGAAAAAATAAAATACGACGATCTGCTCACCAGCGATAAATGGACCGCCAAACGCGCTGAGATTTTGAATCGCGATGCAAATGCCTGCGCTTCTTGCGGCGAAAAATTAGCCCTGCAAGTGCACCACAAGCAATACCACACCGATAGAAAAACAGGGAAGTTCGTGCCGCCATGGCAATACCATTCCAAATACCTGATTACGCTTTGCGGCTCTTGCCACGAAGCTGGTCACAGCCAATACCAGATTCCAGTGAAATACATATAAACTTTAAAACCTATCGTTATGACATTCTTCAGCAAACTTTTCGGAATTAACAGCAGCGCAGATCAACCTGTGGCAGAACCACAGATTGACCGGGCCCTCTTTGTAGACGACAGCGAACCGCAACTGCCCGACAGCGACGGTAAAACCAGAGAACTCTCCACTTTGGAGCTGCTCCAAAAACGCAACTTCGAACCGGAGGGCTATCGCGATGGACACGATACACACAGCACCGATATGCTGGAGTTGAAATTGCAAACGGTGGCTTCGGAGTTTCAGGAAGCTTACCGCGATGAGATTGATAAAATTGAATCTCGCCTGCAGGCCATCAGTCCGTTTCTCACCCAAAAGGTAAAGGAAACCATCCCACAGCAATACGTGAAGATGGAATCTGAATTCGACTCGCTGAGCCTGAAGAAGGTGAGCTTTGAAGCACAGCTCGAGCTCGCCCGCAAAAAGGAAGGACTCTGCGAACGGGCACTGCGCAATTACCGCATCGGCTTTATCAAAGGTTTTTCCTTTTGGAGCGACGAAAACCACTTTACATCAAACCTTTAAAAAACACCATTATGACAACCCAAATTTACGCCCGCATTATAGGACTGGATCCGGAAATGGTGAAAAACCAAACCACCGCCAGCCGACTTAAAATTCTTACCCTCGGTCAACTAATTCTTATACCGGTGGGAATATGGTTTATCTCGGGGATGCTCATCGCCCATACCCTGGTGGGAACATCCTGGACGGTTGCCATCATTGCCGGATTAACCTGCGGTACACTGATCTACATTATTGACCGGTCATTCGTAACCACATTTTCGCACAGCCGAAGAAATCTCATGTTCAGTACGCGACTGGTCTTTGCCCTACTCAGCGCCATACTTGGATCTGCCGCCCTGGATACGACTTTGTTTCAGGGAGATATAGATGCTTATCAAAAACGCAAGGCAAAAACGATTTTCAACAAAGAGAAAAAGGAATACAAGGCAGAGAACAACACAGCGTTTCAAAAAGCCGAATTGGAATACGAAAAAGCGAGTGAAAAGCACAAACTTGCCACCGACAGGTTTATGGCCGAGATGCACGGCGATGGTAGCGGATATGTGGGCTACAAAGCTATCGCGAAGAAAAAGGAAGAGGAAATGAAGCGCGCCGGAAAAGCTGCCGAAACGGCTAAAGCAAAAGTGGACGCAGAGCAGGCAAAACTGGAAAAAGACGCGGAAAATAACGCGACCACCCAGGCCAAGTTGGGCGAAAACACCATTATGACAAAAGTACGCGACCTGCACGAATTTGCTTTTTCGAACACCGAAAATGCCGCCACATACATCATATTCCTTTTGGTGGTTTTGCTCGCCGAAATCATGCTCATCATTTACAAATCCGGAGCCGCACAAACGGTTTTGGAAGAAACCATACTTGCCGAAGAACACGCAAGCCGTCAAAAAATAA
>JAIVHP010000481.1 GCA_020201045.1 Flavobacteriales bacterium | reverse complement strand
AGGGAGTGTTCTCTCTTACGGGTAATCTTTTAGAGATGGCAACAGGAGCTGTGTTTAGCGATTTGAACCCTTTTGGTGAAAACAATATGATCGTTACCGGGGGCGATTTTGCAAACTTTGGATTATTACTGAATATTCCAGCTAATACCACAGATGATATTTTTGTTCCACTGGGTATTGATCGGTATATGCCTATCAACCTAGATTTCTCAGATGGCTCTAGCGGAACTACGGACAGCAAATATCTGTTGCGATTGAACATACCACAAGTTGGAGTAATATTATTAGAAGATTCGGTGCCAGTTGATTTAATTGATGATGTTGAGAATGTTTTGGGTATGTATTTTTCAGTTGATGGCACAGATGTAGGTGATGGTTTGTATTTAGATCTTAAATTCCGATATAACCAACAGTATGTTCAGGTTACGACTCCTTACACCGAAGAAGATTATATTGCAGCAAGAGTCCTAGCTAACAATACAACAATTAGTAAGTTGGGGTCAACGATTGTTGACGAAATAAATGATATCCTCACATTCAATATCCAAGGTGATTTTGCCGGGGACGATTTTGCTGTCGATGGTGATTACTTTGCAGGAGTGGATGGTGCGATACCAAATGAGATTTTAGAATATGAAACTATTAACGACACGCCTGTGGATAATGGATGTCTTAATTGCGGTTATGATGAACCAGTTCCTGGGGGAGGAGCCCCATCGGGTGCGATTGTGACAGTATCCAGTGGCCATGAACTCACTTTTAATATAGACGGGGTTAATTTTTATCGAACGATTATTGAAGAGAATGCCAGGCTAGTTATCGCTGGAACTGTTCAACATAAGTTAGGGAAAGTTTCAGGAGAAGGGACAATTGTACTTCAGGATTTATCTGTTTTGCCCTCGGGTGATTATAGCGATTTCTTTGGTTGTGGAGGTGGAAAACTAGAATTTTGGGCTACTAGCGATGATTTAGAAGTGCTTGCGAATATGCCTCCCATTGAAGGTGTCACATTCATAGGTCCCAATCAAATTACGATCGCAAATAGTTCAGTTAATATTTGTAATAACATAATAATTAATGGTGGAGCCACAGTTAGAGCGGCGAATGAAGCAAATTTAAATATTGAAGGTAACGTAGAAATTATCAACGGAGATTTTGATTTCCGACAAGGAGATGCTTTAATAAAGGGAGATCTTATTGTTACAAATAATCCATTTATTACATTTTTTAATGGTTTTGCTTTGGCTGGAAATAATGGTGAATTAACCATTGAAGGAAACATAAATCTCGGAGGTCGAGGAATGAATCTGGGTACGGTCTTTCGAGAAACTCATTTATGACGACACAGATGTAGACCCCATAGGCGGAAGTCCAACATCATTTGTCGATGGCCCTATGCAGTGGACGCTTGGAGCCACAACTGCGGAAAAGAGATTCCCAGTTGGAAAGAATGACCGATACCGGCCACTGTCAATAAGCAATAGAAGTGATGCTCGAACCTGGGAAGTAGAGTATTCAGATACTTCAGCGAGCATCGTTCCATTGGTAATGGCTGTGGATCCTTTCAATGTACCTGCTATTGAGACCGTCAGTATCCAAGAGTATTGGAAGGTTGCAACTAATGCCAGTCCCGCTGAAGCAAATATAGGCCTGAGCTGGGGAGAGAACTCCGGTGTTTCAACAAATACAGGCGATCAAAGTAACCTATTGGTACTGGCATATGACGATTTCGATGATGAATGGGACTCTTACGGTGGGACAGGAATGACCTATGATTCACCAACGAATAGCGGTAGTCTCAATAGTATTACCCCAATATCCTTTTCAGAAAAGTACATCACCCTCGGCTCCAGCGATGAGCTCAATCCCCTACCCGTTACCTGGCTGTATTTTGAAGGCGAAAACAAAGGAAAGGACAACCTGCTTTCGTGGGCCACTTCGGCGGAGATAAACAACGACTATTTTGAATTGGAGCGTTCGCTCGATGCGTATAACTGGACTTCCATCGCAGAAATAGAAGGCGCTGGTTTGAGCAATTCTACCCTGACGTACACGTATACCGATCAAAACGCCCCCTTCGGAAGGGTGTACTACCGGTTGAGACAAGTGGATTTTGACGGAAAGATGGAGTTTGCGCCCAACCTGGTGAGCCTGGAGAGAAGTTTTGCGGAGAAATCAAAACAATTTGACTTCCTGCTATTTCCAAATCCAACCCAGCTCGGAACGGTGCGGTTTAGAATGTCGAATACCTACGACGTAAGAGCAAATGTTTCCATATTCGACCTCTCGGGTAAACAGCTTTCGCAAACCTACGTCCAAGTAGATGGACAGGGAACTTCCGCGCCGGTTGAGTGCAACTACGAACCGGGAATTTACCTCGTCAGGGTGATTGTAAACGACAAAATGCGATCTAAGCCGCTGGTGATTACACGGTAGATTAGTATACGATACAATTAAAATTTCCGCTTCCCCTGCCCCACCCTCGCGCATCGCAATTTCACGGGCGATTGCGTGCTGTAGGAGTTGCGGGAACAGGTTCGTGTTTTAGGTCTCTTTGGGCTTTTTATAATCCGTTCCACAATCGAAACAGTGCTGGGTTTTGCTCATAAACGGCAGCGGAAATCCCAACAGAAGGAAGGAAATCGCAAATGCTCTCCTGGAGAACTGTGGTTTTGAAACATCTCTGGAACCACAAGTCTTCATAAAGTTAGCAGCGCGATGAAGGAAACCACCACAACCAGAACGGGAACGGCCAAAATAGCCCAAATCAAAATATGAAGCCGCTCCTCAGGGCGCTTCGATTTGAGCATGGGAATATGCCTGGTCTTATCGTCGAAAAAGGTCCAGAACCTGGATGGCTCTGAAGCTTCTTTCGCGCCATATCCCATTTCCCGCAATATTTCCCTGGCTCGCAAGGCCTGGTCCTGGCGAACTTGCAGCTTTATTCCACCCACGGCATTGGAAACGAAATTATACACCTGAACGGTCAGCTCATCCTTAACGAAACAATCTATCCCCTCCGACTCAAGCCTGCCCTTTACAATGGCAAGCTCACCGGGTAAGGTAAATGTCGCAATGGTTATAAGTTCCCTCATTAATTTAGATGCACCTGCACTAAAGATCGCGAGCAAATCTAATGGTTATTAAATATAGAACACCAGAACCTACCAAACAAAGAAAAACCAACTCCCAAGGAGTAAAACACCTACAAAATCAAATTTATTCGACTCTTAGCGCACTACTTCCTAATCCAGTAAAGACAAAGTAGAACATTTCGAATTAGGGTGTTAACACCTGGAGTGAATTCTTATATCGATTTGTTCAGTTACCGCCACAGTGCGCAAGGTTTTGTGGTGCTCATTGAGTCTATAAATAGAGGTTTTCGTGTTTTCTGCAATCAATTTTGATAATGCCAAGGATTTCTCTTTTAAATGTCTAAATCTGTTCGTCATATGGCCCAAGTGGAACATCCAGAGATAGCTTATCATTAAACCGGATAAACACAACTTAGAGAACTTTAAACTAACTTTGTCTCCCTTTTCGATTTATGAAGAAAATTTGAAAAGTGCCTAACCCCGCTAAAACCATGACTATGTACAAACCATCTATGCAAGCTATCGAGTTAGCAAAACGACTTGGAAC